>CAMFLJ010000206.1 GCA_945957335.1 uncultured Actinomycetes bacterium
GTACTCGCCGGGGCTCTCCTCGGTGACCGCCGCGCCGAGGCGATCGGCCAGCGCGGCCACGTCGAGGCCGCCGGTGGCACCGAACAGCAGCTCGTCGCCCTGGCCGCTGGCCATGAGCTCGGTGGGGGTGGCGTCGGCCAGGAGGTGGCCGTGGTCGATGATCACCACGCGGTCGGCGAGCTTCTCGGCCTCGTCGAGGTCGTGGGTGGTGAGCAGCACCGCCACGCCGTCGGCGCGCAGGTCGGCCACGAGGCGGCGGATCAGCTGGCGCCCGGCGGGGTCGATGCCAGCGGTGGGCTCGTCGAGGAAGGCGACCTCGGGCCGGCCGATCAGGGCGAGGGCGAGCGACAGGCGCTGCTGCTCGCCACCCGACATCGAGCGCCACGTCGAGCGGCGGCGGTCACCGAGCCCGACGCGCTCGAGCAGCTCGTCGGGATCGGCCGGGTCGTCGAAGTAGCTGGCGAAGAGGCGCAGCACCTCGGGCGGCCGGATGCCGGTGTAGACGCCGCCGGTCTGGAGCATCACACCGATGCGCTCGACGAGGCGGGCGTGCTCCGACCACGGGTCGAGGCCGAGCACGCGCACCGTGCCGGAGGTGGCCCGGCGGTAGCCCTCGAGGGTCTCGACCGTGGAGGTCTTGCCGGCGCCGTTGGGCCCGAGCAGTGCGGTGATCTGCCCTCGCTCGGCCCGGAACGACAGGCCGTCGACGGCGACGTGGTCGTCGTAGCGGATGGTGAGGTCGCTGACCTCGACGGCGGGGGAGGTGTCGGGGCCGGAGGGCCCCGCGGCGGGGAAAGCCACGATCGGACGCTACCGGGCCGACGACTACGGTTCTGAACCGTGATCGACGTCCGACGGGTCCGCACCGACTACGACACCGTGCGCGCCGCGCTGGCGCGCCGCGGTGACGGCACGGCCGAGCTCGAGCAGCTGCACGGCCTCGACGAGCGCTCGCGCCAGGTGTCCTCCGAGCGTGACGACCTGCGGGCCCGGATCAACGGCCTCTCCAAGGAGGTCGGCACCCTCCGCCGTGACGGCGACGTCGAGGGCGCCGAGGCCAAGCAGGCCGAGAGCCGTGAGCTGGGCGAGGCCGAGAAGGCGCTGGCCGCCGAGGCCGACGAGCTCGCCGCCGCCGTGCGCGAGCTGCTGCTGCGCATCCCGAACCTCCCTGCGCCCGACGCCCCCGACGGCGCCGGCGAGCAGGACAACCCGGTCGTGAAGGTCGTGGGCCCCGGCGACGACCCGGCGGCGTGGGCCGAGCACCAGCGCGTCCCCCACTGGGAGACCGGCGCCGAGCTCGGCATCCTCGACCTCGAGCGGGCCGTGAAGATCTCGGGCGCCATGTTCACCATGTTCCGCAAGCAGGGCGCCACCCTGCAGCGGGCGCTGTGCCAGCTCGCCCTCGACCGCAACTCCGACGCCTTCGAGGAGGTGCGCCCTCCCAGCCTCGTGCTGAGCGCCACGCTCACCGCTACCGGCCAGCTGCCCAAGTTCGCCGACGACGCCTACCAGATCGAGCGCGACGACCTCTGGTGCATCCCCACCGCCGAGGTGCCGCTCACCTCGATCGCCAAGGACGAGATCCTCGACGAGGCCGACCTCCCCACCCGCCTCATGGCCTACTCGCCGTGCTTCCGCCGTGAGGCCGGCTCGGCGGGCCGCGACACCCGGGGCCTGCTGCGCGTGCACGAGTTCGACAAGGTCGAGCTGCTCGCCTACACGACCCCCGACCAGGCGCCCGCCATGCTGCAGGAGATCCTCGGCCGGGCGGAGGCGCTGATCACCGCGCTGGGCCTCACCTACCGGGTGCTCGACATCTGCACCGGCGACATGGGGCAGTCGCACCACCGCTCGTTCGACATCGAGGTCTACGCCCCCGGCGTCGACAAGTGGCTCGAGGTGTCGTCGGTGTCGTGGTTCAGCGACTACCAGGCCCGCCGGGCCAACATCCGCTACCGCCCCACCGAGGGCAAGGGCACCGAGCACGTGCACACCCTCAACGGCTCGGCTCTCGCGGTGCCCCGCGTGTGGGCGGCCGTGGTCGAGACCCACCGCCAGCCCGACGGATCGGTGCGGATCCCCGAGGTGCTGCTGCCCTACATGCGCGGCGCCACCGAGATCCGCTGAGTCAGCCCGGGGGCGCGCCCTCGTCGGTGGTGGGCTCGGGGTCGCGGCGCGACCGGTGCTCCCGGACGGCGTGGCCGAGGGGCCCGGTCCACCCGCCCTTCGCCGCCGCCAAGCGCTGGCTGCCGTAGATCGAGCGATGTGAGCTGAACACGTAGGCGATCACGCAGCCGACGGCCGCCGGCTCGAGCGCCTGGCGCCCGAAGAGCTCGACCGCCATCACCGTGCAGGCCAGCGGTGTGTTGGCCGCGCCGGCGAACACCGCGACGTACCCGATGGCGGCGAGCAGCGCGATCGGGACGCCGAGGATCGTGGCCAGGGCGGCTCCGAGCGTCGAGCCGATGACGAGCAAGGGGGTGACCTCGCCGCCGTAGAACCCGAAGCCGAGGGTGACGGCGGTGAACACGAGCTTCAGGGCGAACACCTGGAGCCCGGGGTCGTTGCCGGCGAGGGCGTCGACCGCCAGCGGGATCGACAGGCCGTTGTAGTGGCGGTTGCCGACGGCCAGGGTGAGCAGGATCACCAGCACCCCACCGATGACGGGCCGGGCCGGCGGCCATCCTGTCAGGCGGGCGCCGATGCGCTTCACCAGGTGCACCGCCTCGATGAACACCGCGCTCACGAGGCCGAACACCAGGCCGGCCAGCGCGATCTTCAGGATGAGACCGGCGTCGAGGTCGACCGGGCCGAGCTGCGGCGTCGGGGTGTGGTGGATGCCGAGGCCCCGGACGATCAGGTCGCCGACCAGCGCTCCGGTGAGCGACGGGACGAGCGCCTCGTAGCGGACCCGCCCGATGCTCTGCACCTCGAGGCCGAACACGGCACCGGCCAGGGGCACGCCGAACACCGCACCGAACCCGGCCGAGATCCCGGCGACCAGGAGGATCCGGCGCTCGGCCCGCGACAGGTGGAGCAGCCGGGCCGCGCTGTCGGTGAGGCTGGCCGACATCTGGATGGCCGTTCCCTCCCGTCCGGCCGAGCCGCCGAACAGGTTCGTGGCCACGGTCGAGATCAGCACCAGCGGCGCCATGCGGCGCGGGATGCCGGTGCGGGGCTCGTGGATCTCGTCGATCACGAGGACGTTCCCCTCGATCGCCCGCCCGCCGGTGTAGTGGTAGAGGCAGCCCATGGCGAGGCCGCCGACGGGCAGCAGGTAGAGCAGCCAGCCGTGCTCGGCGAAGTTGCGCGTCGACCACTCGAGCATCTTCAGGAACAGCGCCGACGAGAGCCCGGCCAGCACGCCCACCCCGATGCCGAGGGCGATCCAGCGCAGGAGCCACAGGACGAGGCGGCCCTGCTCGTCGGCGGCGCCGGCCAGGCGGGCCACGACGGAGCGGGCGCGCGAGGTGGGGCTTCGCCGGCTCGGGTCGGTGGGCGGTGTGGGCTCGGTCATCGGGCTTCCCGGGGCTGTGCGCCGGGGTGGCCCCGGGAGGACCTACCGCCGAGCGCGCTGGCGCTGGTCGGTAGGAGCCATCAGCCCGCAGGCGGTTTCGGCGAGCCCCATCGCCATCGCCGGGCATCGTAGCCAACCATGATCTGGCTTGGCACCTGCCGGCCTCGGCGGGTCGAATGGGGACATGAGCTCGTCACCCGAGGTGGATGCCCTGCGGGCGTCGTTGATGGAGCGGGGCCTTCGTCGAGCCGACCTGCTCGACGACCCGATCGGGCAGCTGCGCGCCTGGTACGAGGAGGCCCGTGAGGCCGGGCTCCACGAGCCCGATGCGGTCGTGGTCTCGACGGTGGCGGCCGACGGCACGCCGTCGTCGCGCTACGTGCTGATGCGGGGGCTCGACACGGGGGTGGTGTTCTTCACCAACTTCGAGAGCCGCAAGGGCCACGAGATCGACGACCGGGCGGTGGCCGCAGTGGTGTTCCCGTGGCACTGGCTGTCGCGCCAGGTCCGTGTGGTGGGCCGGGTCGAGCGGGTGAGCGACGCCGAGAGCGACGCCTACTTCGCCAGCCGGCCGCGGGGGAGCCAGATCGGGGCGTGGGCGTCGCCCCAGAGCGAGCCGCTGGCCGACCGGGCCGAGCTCGAGGCGCTCACGGCCGAGGTCGAGGCCCGCTTCGAGGGCGTCGAGGTGCCCCGTCCGCCGCACTGGGGTGGCTACCGGGTCGTGCCCGACGAGCTCGAGGTGTGGCAGGGCCGCCGAGACCGCCTCCACGACCGCTTCGCCTACCGGCGCGACCCGGCGGCCCCCACCGGCTGGTCCCTCACCCGCCTCGCCCCCTGACCCGAGCTGGCTCGGATCCGGCTGCTGGGGCGACCACATCCGAGCCACCTTCGGCCGTTCTCCCGCGAGCTGGCTCGGATCGCGCCGTCAGAGGTGCGCGATGCGAGCCAGCTTCGGGTCGGAGGGTGCGCGGGCTCCTAGGGGAGGAGCTTCATGACCTGGTTGGCCACCAGGCGGAGGTGGTCGAGGTCGCTCATGTCGAGGACCTGGAGGTAGATGCGCTCGGCGCCGGCCTCGGCGTAGGTGGCGATCTTGTCGAGCACCTGCGACGGCGTGCCCGCGGCGCCGTTCTGGCGCAGCTCGTCGGCGGCGCGGCCGATGACACCGGCGCGGCGCTCGACCTCGAGGTCGTTCTCGCCGCAGCACAGCACCAGGGCGGCGGAGAACACCATCGTCTTGGGGTCGCGGCCGCGCTCCTCGCACGCCTTGACCACGCGCTCGCGCTGGGCGGCGAACGCCTCGACGGGGGCGAAGGGGAGGTTGAACTCGTTGGCGTAGTGGGCGGCCAGGCGCGGGGTGCGGGTGGGGCCGTGGCCGCCGATGATGATCGGCGGTCCGCCGGGCTGGAGCGGCTTGGGCAGGGCCGGCGAGCCGACGATGCCGTAGTGCTGGCCCTCGAACGTGTACTGCGAGTCGGCCGGCGTGCGCCACAGGTTGGTGACGATCTCGAGCTGCTCCTCGAGCTTGTCGAAGCGGTCCTTCAGCGACGGGAAGGGGATGCCGTAGGCGACGTGCTCATCGTCGAACCAGCCGGCGCCGAGGCCGAGCTCGACCCGTCCGCCGCTCATGTCGTCGACCTGGGCGACCTGGATGGCGAGCGGCCCGGGCAGGCGGAACGTGGCCGAGGTGACGAGGGTGCCGAGGCGGATGGTGAGCGTCTCGCGGGCGATGGCGCCGAGGGTGACCCACGCGTCGGTGGGGCCGGGCAGGCCGCTGACGTCGCCCATCTTGAGGAAGTGGTCGGAGCGGAAGAAGGCGTCGAAGCCCAGCTCCTCGGCCGTCTGGGCGACGGTGAGCTGGTCGAGGTACGAGGCCCCCTGCTGGGGCTCGACGAAGACGCGCAGGTCCATGGGTTGTGCTCCTGTGTCGGTGACCGTGGTGAGGCTACCGGCGGGCGCGATCGCGGCGGTCGGCCATGGCCAGCGAGATCAGCACGATCAGCGCGATCACCAGGGCCAGCACCAGGCCGATGCGCAGCGGGCCGACCGAGTCGATCCAGTCGGTCATCCGCCCGCTGAGGTCGAACATCCACCGGGCCACGCCGCCGCCCGACGTGTTGCCGTCGTAGACCCGCAGCTCGTACCAGCCGTAGTAGACGACGTAGCCGCCGGCGAGCACGAGCAGCGCGCCCGAGATGCGGCCGACGTAGGGCAGCACGCCGCGCATGCGCCGCACCAGGCTCTGGCGGGCGAGGGCGATGGCCAGGGTGAGCACCATCAGCACCAGGCCCATGCCGAGGGCGTAGGCCACGAACGCGCCGATGCCCACCAGCAGGCTCTGGTCGTCGATCGTGGTCGACACGGCTGCGGTGAACAGGGCGAAGGTGCAGCTGAGCGACACCAGCGCGTAGGAGATGCCGAACAGGAAGATCGACGTGAGCTCGCGCGAGTCGGTGCCCTTGTTGAGCTTGGGCAGGCGCACGGTGAGGGTGCGCCCGGTGAGCATGAAGATGCCGAGCCCGACCAGCACGATGCCGAGCACGATGGTGAGCCACGGCAGGCGGTCGGAGATGCGGGTGAGGACCGGCTCGAGGATCACGCCGAGCACGAGGAACACCACGACGAAGCCGGCAGTCATCGCCGCGCCGACCTTCAGGGCACGCGCCACCGCCCGGCCGGTGTCGAGGTCGTCGTGCTCGCCCTCGAGCCCGAGGAAGTACGACAGGTACGCCGGCAGCATGGCGAAGCCGCACGGGTTGAACGTGGCGACCATGCCCACGCCGAAGGCGTAGGCCAGCGACCCGTTCATCAGCTCGCCAGGTTCTGGTCGATGGCCTGCTGGATCTGGTCGGCCGACAGCGCGCCGGTGTGCACCCAGGCGATGGTGCCGTCGGCCCGGACCAGCACGGTCCGGGGAAGGCTCACCCCGCCGAGGGCCCGGAAGGCGTCGGCCTTGGGGTCTCGTGCGGTGGGGTAGGTCACGCCGGTCTTGGCGATCATCGCGAGCCCGCTGTCGGCCCGCTCCGCGACCTGGAGGCCGAGGTAGTCGATCGTGGTGCCGTGCGTCTGGAAGCTCTGCTCGAGATCGGGCATCTCCCGGATGCACGGGACGCAGGTCGACGACCAGAAGTTGATCAGCAGCGGCTTGCCGTTGGTGGCCAGCTGGACGTCGGCGCCGTCGAAGGTCTTGTAGGTGATGGCGGGCAGCTGCTCGCCGCTGACGTCACTTCCGGTGAGGTCGTCGCCGACCGGCTCGGTGCCGTTGGGGCTGTCTCTTATACACATCTCCGAGCCCACGAGACTAAGGCGAATC
>CAMFLJ010000207.1 GCA_945957335.1 uncultured Actinomycetes bacterium
GCCAAGAAGCTCACCGCCCAGGCCGAGCCCGAGCGCCCCGATCTCGCCGACGCCAACGTGGGCGACGCCCGCCCGGAGCCGACCGAGTCGGATGACGACGCCACCGACGACGCCGAGCCGGCCTCCAAGGCCGTCTGAGAACCCCCTTGCCAGCACCTCGCCGATCGAGGCCGGGCGGCGCACGCGTCGATCAGCTGGTGAGCAACGGCGGGGCCGACTCCTGGCTGGCTTCCTCGGCGAGGGCAGCGACGTCGGTGGGGACGAGCGAGCGCACGAGGTCGGCGAGCTGTCCGCCAGTCAGGCTGCTGTCGATCTGCACGACCGTGGCGCCGATGAGGACTTCCGTGCCCGTCTCGCCTTCCCTGCTCGGGATCGGCGCGAAGGGCCCCACGGTGAATGGGGTGGAGTCGTGACGGATCGCGCAGGCCTCGGGGAGCAGGTACAGCGAGACGTGGTCGAACGCGCCCACATCTGACGGACCCGTGGCGACGATCGCCGTCGACCATGCCAGCCCGACCTGCTCGCAGCCCTCTGCGGTGTCCTCGGCACTGATCACGTCGGCGTAGTCGAGGCTCCAGCCTGCGGGTAGCGCAGTGGGCCGCAGCAGCTGGACGGCGGGGACGGCCGCCAGCGCCTCCTCGTCGATCCATGGGGTGCGGTCGATCTCGTCGTCACGGGGTCGCACGATGTCCTGGGGAACGTTCCAATCCGAGTACCGCACCTCGATGTCGAACGCGTCCACTCCCGACGCCACGCGGAGGGTGAAGCTCTGAGGCTCACCGTCGGTGCCCACCTTCAGCTCCACCTTCCCGGGCGGCAGCGGCTTGCCCCATGCACGCTCCACGTCGTCGGGAGCCGTCACCTCAGCCGTCAGGGTCACCGTGCCACCGGTGCGGGTGGTCTCCGCGGGTGTGACGAGAGCGGTGATGGCCTCCAGGTAGCCGGCCGGCTCGGTCGAGAGGTCACTGCCGGGCCCCGTGAGCCCTCCGAGGTAGACGGACGCCGCGACGCCCACGTCGTCGCCCGGGAGTGAGGGGCTGAGAGAGCCGTCGCCACCAGAACCATCGGTGGCCATGCCGTCGTGCGTGGACTCGAGCTCGTCGAGGAGGTCCTGGCGCGACATCGCAGGGACCTCGCCGACCTGCCATCGGCCCGAGCCGCTGTCGGAGTCGGACCGGTAGTAGCTCGTGGTGCCGAAGGTCCGGATCTCCTCATGACCGAAGGGTCCGTCGGTGACGACCTGCCAGGCGTCGGGTGTCCATGCCCCGCTCGCCACGGTCCGATCCGTGGTGGTCGACCCGGGGCCCCCGGGTGCCCACTCCGGGATCGATCCCGTCGAACCGGTCTCGCCGTCGCCGAGCTCGGAGGGGTCGGTGCTGTAGGTGGCGTGGACGACGCTCTCGAACCGGAAGGCGCTGGCGTCGTGCACGAAGGCCTGCGCCGAGGTCAGGGCACCGGCATCGTCGGAGCTGGACGAGCCGCTACAGGCGCCGAGCGCGGCGGCACCGAGCACCACCGCGGACCCGCCCGCGAGGGCACGTCTCCACCACATGTGAGCCCTCGCTCGCCCGCCGCGCATCCGCCTGCCCTCCGTCGTCCGCCTACCGCGAGAGGCCGACGCTAGGCGCGGTGCCGGGCCTGGGCCACAGGTAGCCGGACGACGTCGCGCTACGACGCGACCTGGGCCAGGACGGGGTCGTCGTCGGGGATCGTGGTGACGTCGACCGTGACCTCGAGGCGCTGGCCCTCGCCCTCGGTGTAGATCACGCCCTTCAGCGGCGGCACGTCGCTGTAGTCACGACCCCACGCCACGGTGACGTAGCGGTTGTTCACGAACTGGCCGTTCGTCGGGTCCATGTCGACCCAGCCCACGTGGGGGACGAACACCGACACCCACGCGTGCGAGACGTCGGCGCCGACGAGCTTCTCCTCGCCCGGGGGCGGGTCGGTCTCGAGGTAGCCGCTCACGTAGCGCACGGCCAGGCCGAGGCCTCGCAGCCCGCTCATCGAGAGGTGGGCGAAGTCCTGGCAGACGCCGGCCCGGCGGGCGAGCACCTCGTCGACCGGCGTCGACACGGTGGTGGCGCCGGGCGAGAACTCGAACTCGGTGTGGAAGCGGCTGCACAGCTCGCCGAGGGCATCGACGATGGGCCGGCCCGGGGCGAACGACCGGCCGACGTAGTCGACCGCGGCCGCGGTGGGCCCGACCGCCGGCGAGGCCAGCACGAACTGCCGGGCGTCGAGCGACTCGGGCGCGGCGTCGCGGCGCAGCTCGTCGCGGGCGTCCTCCCACGCCAGATCGCCGACCCTCGGCAGGATCTCGCGGCGGTCACGGATGTCGACCACCGACGTGGCGGTGACGGTGAGCTCCCGGTGGTTCTCGAGCACGGTGAAGTGGGCCACCCGGTTGCCGAAGAAGTCGCGCCGCTCGCGGTAGTGCTCGGGGAACGGGTCGACCGTGAGCGTGGCCTGGTACGGCTGCTGGTTCTGGGTCTCCCGCGGCATGAGGTGCGCCTCGCCGTAGCTGGCCGACACCTCCGACTCGTAGGTGTAGTGCGTGCGGTGCACGACCCGGTACGTCACGACCCACCTCCGCCCGGCCCGAACGCCGCCGGCAGCGGCGCCCCCACGACCACCCGCTGGGGCAGCTGGCGGGAGAAGTGGGCGTCGTCGAGGGCCACGCCGAGGCGGCCGAGCAGCGACAGCACGTTGGCCAGGAACGCGTCGAGCGGTGCCGGTCGGCCGTCCCACGGCTCGTCGGGGTCGGGGCGACGGGCCAGCTCGTTGGTGTCGGCGAGGGTGACGACGGTGGCGAGCTCGGCGAGCAGTGCCTCGACCTCGCCCAGGCCGTGCTCCTCGGGCAGCGGCATGGTGTCGACCGCGTCGGCCAGGCGGGCCACCTGGTAGGCGAGCGAGCGGGGGTTGTCGCCGTCGAGCAGCAGCAGGTCGAGCATCGTCTCGATCTGGGCGTGCGAGCGGTAGCGGCGCCGGTAGGTGACGATGCTCTCGGCGGCGGTGAGCACCGACTCGATGACCAGCGAGTCGGTGGCGGCGTCGCGACGCGTCGTGATCGTGGCGCGCAGCAGGCCGCACAGCTGGATGGCGCGCTCGAGGCGGCGGCCGGCCTCCATGAACTGCCAGCCGTCGTCGCGGACCATCGACTCGGCCGACAGCCCGGCGAGGGCGAGCATGGCCGCCATGACCCGGCCCAGCGCGCCGGTGACGGCGGCGACGGGCAGGTTGCGGTCGAGCAGGGCGAGGTCGCGCTCGAGATGGCCGATGACGAGCCAGGTGTCGTTCGAGAGCTGGTCGCGAACCTGGGCGGCCGCGCTCAGCATCGCCCGCACCGAGTGGGCCACCGACCCGACGCGGTCCGGGTCGACCAGGAGCGCCCGGAACTCGGGCTCGGGCGCCGCCACCACTCCCACGGTGCCGTCGCCGACGAACCCCGGATAGGTGCCGGTGGTGTGGGTGAGGGCGGCGAGCAGCACCGCCACGGCCTCGTTGCCCGCGGGGTTGGTGCCCGCCGCGAACTCGGTGATGCGGTCGGATGCCACCCGGAGCTGGCGCACGAGGTCCTCGGCCCGCTCGGCGTAGCGGCTGAGCCAGAACAGGTTCTCGGCGGCCCGCTGCGACATCGAGGTCTCGGGCTCGATCGACTCCATCGTGTCGTCGGGTTGCAGCCAGAAGCCGGTGAGCCGCTCGGGCTCGCGGGCCAGCACCCACGTGTCCTTGCTCCAGGCGCCGGTCTGGTTGCTGACCACGGGGTCGTAGGCGCTGCCGGCCACGCGGGTGAGCCCGCCGGGCATCACCGCGTAGCCCTTCTCACGGGCCACCACGAAGCCGCGCACCACCGAGCGGCGCGGCTCGAGCACGCCGTCGACGAGGGTGGGCGTCGAGCCCAGCGAGACCGGGTCCTGCCCGACCCAGGCGAAGGGCTCGGCCTCGATGCGGACGCGCAGCTCGGCGGTCTCGGCCTGCGAGAGCCCGTGGCCGATCACCGTGGTGCGGACGCCGTCGCCGACCCGCTTGAGGACCAGCTGGTCGAGCCGGGAGACGACCTCGCGGCGGGCTTCGGGATCGCCGCACCACCAGGTGCGGGCCGACGGGAGCCGCAGGGGCTGGCCGAGCAGCAGCTCGGAGAGCGCTGGCAGGTAGGCCGCCAGGGCCGGGCTCTCGAGCACGCCGCTGCCGAAGGTGTTCACGACCGAGACGTTGCCGACGCGGCACGCCTCGAGCAGGCCGGGCACGCCGAGGGTGGACTCGGGCCGCAGCTCGAGCGGGTCGCACCACTGCGGGTCGACGCGCCGCAGGATCACGTGCACCGGCTCGAGCCGGCCGAGGGTCCGCACCCACACGCGCCCGTCGCGGACGCGCAGGTCGGACCCCTGCACGAGCGGGTAGCCGAGGTAGGTCGCGATGGCGCCGTGCTCGTAGGACGTCTCGCTCCACGGGCCCGGCGTGAGCACCACGATGCGGGGGTCCTCGGCCGAGGTCGGCGCGACCCGCTGGAGCGCGGCCCGCAGCTCGCGGAAGAACGGCGCCAGGCGGACGACCTCGGACTCGCGGTAGAGGTCGGGCAGCACGCGGGACACGACCACCCGGTTCTCGAGGGCGTACCCCATGCCTGACGGCGCCTGCGTGCGGTCGGAGATCACGACCCACCTGCCGTCGGCGTCGCGGGCGAGGTCGAACGCGGCGTGGAAGAGCTGGTGGCTGCCCGGCAGGCGCACGTGGTCGGCCTGGCGCATGAACCCGGGGCTCCCGAAGACGACCTCGGGCGGCAGGTGGCCCTCGGCGACGAGGCGGCGCGCGCCGTAGAGGTCGTCGAGCACGAGGTCGAGCAGCTCGGCCCGCTGCGCGAGCCCGACCTCGAGCCCGGCCCACTCGTCGGCCGCCATCACGACCGGCACCGGGTCGAGCACCCACGACCGTGTGTCGGTGGAGCCGTCGGAGGTGATGTTGTAGGTGACGCCGTCGTCGGCGAGGAGCCGCTTGGCCTCGTTGGCCCGGGCGGTGAGCTCCATCGAGCCCAGCTCGTCGAGGGTGCGGGCGACCCGGGTCCAGTGGCCCCGGACGGCAGCGCCGTCGTAGAGCTCGTCGAACGCGCCCTCGGGAGGCCGGTAGCCGACGGGGAGGTCGGTGAGCGGGGGCGGGGTCATGGCGGTGCGGTCAGTGCGTGGGGCGGAGCGGAGCCGCCGGGGCCAACGTCGGAGGCCGGCGCAGGTCGAGCGTCCGAGGGTACCCGTCGAGGCGGGCGACCTCGGCGAGGAGAGCGGCCACGTCGACCGCGCCGGGCGTGTGCCCGATGGTGTCGAAGCGGGCCGTGCGCCGGGCGTCGGCCTCGTTGGCGTTGACCGGGAAGCGGTCGTAGTTGCGGCCGCCCGGATGGCTCACCCGGTAGGTGCACCCGCCCATCGACCGGCCTGCGGCCAGGTCGACGACGTCGAACACCAACGGCGAGTGCACCTTGATCGTGGGGTGCAGCGCGGACGGCGGCTGCCAGGCCCGGTAGCGCACGCCGGCCACGAAGGTGCCGGGCACGGAGGTGGCCCGCAGCGGCACCACCCGGCCGTTGCACGTGACCACATGGCGGCCCGGGGTGAGCCCCTCGACCTTCACCTGCATGCGCTCGACGGAGGAGTCGACGAAGCGCGACGTGGCGCTGGCGACCACCTCCTCGCCCAGCACCAGCCACGGCTCGATGGCCCCGCGCAGCTCGACCCGCACGCCCTGCACCTCGACGGTGCCGAGGCGCGGGAAGCGGAACTCGAGGAACGGGTCGAGCCACGAGAGCTCGAAGGCGATGCCGTGGGCGACGAGGTCGTCGACGACCACGGCGATGTCGGCCGCCACCTCGTGGGGCAGCAGGAAGCGGTCGTGCAGCTCGGTACCCCACCGCACGAGGCGCTGGTCGAACGGGTCGTCCCACAGGCGCGCCACGAGCGAGCGCACGAGCAGCGCCTGCACGAGCGCCATCTCGTGGTGGGGCGGCATCTCGAAGCCGCGCAGCTCCACGAGGCCGAGGCGGCCCCGCTCGCCGTCGGGCGTGAAGAGCTTGTCGATGCAGAACTCGGCCCGGTGGGTGTTGCCGGTGAGGTCGACGAGGAGGTGGCGGAACAGGCGGTCGACGAGCCAGGGCGGCACGTCGGCACCGAGGCGGTCCATCTCGCCGAAGGCGATCTCGAGCTCGTCGAGGGCGTCGTGGCGGGCCTCGTCGATTCGCGGGGCCTGGCTGGTCGGGCCCACGAAGCGCCCCGAGAACAGGTACGAGAGCGAGGGGTGGTGCTGCCAGTAGGTGACCATGCTGCGCAGGAGCGCTGGTCGGCGCAGGAACGGGCTGTCGGCCGGCGTCTCGCCGCCGAGGGTGACGTGGTTGCCGCCGCCCGAGCCGGAGTGGGCGCCGTCGAGCTCGAACTTCTCGGTGCCGAGCCGGCACCGGCGGGCGCACTCGTAGAGCATCTCGGTGGTGGTGGCCAGCTCGTCCCACGAGCGGGCCGGCTGGAGGTTGACCTCGATGACGCCGGGGTCGGGCGTGACCACCAGGGTGCGGTTGTGCGGGTCGCGCGGGGGCGGGTAGCCCTCGATGACGACCGGCCGGCCGAGGGCGACGACCTCGTCCTCGACGACGGCGAGCAGCTCGACGGCGTCCTCGAAGTGGGTGAGCGGCGGGAGGAAGAGCGACAAGCGGCCGTCGCGCACCTCCACCGACAGGGCGGTGGGCGGCGCGTCCTCGACGGGAACGAGCAGAGCCCGCGCCACCTCGCCGGGCGCCGCGGCGGTTGGCAGCGGGCGGCGCT
>CAMFLJ010000208.1 GCA_945957335.1 uncultured Actinomycetes bacterium
GCGAGGCTCCGAGGAGGAACGCGACCGTGGCGGACCCGAGGAAGATCACGCCGACCGACGCGGCAAAGCGCGGCGGGCGGGGGTCCTCGAGCTCGTCCGGCGGCGACAGGCGGGGCTTGATGACGTCACGGTAGAAGCGCAGGACCGGGCCCCAGTCGGGCCCGAAGGCGGCACCGAGGAACAGCACCACGGCGAAGAGCGGCGCGACCCACTCCTGCTGGAACACGAGCCCGAGCACGAGCGCGGTGGCGAGCACGGCCTGGTTCGTGCGGGGACCGCGGGGGTCGATCGGGGCGGGAGCGTCGGTGCCGGCCATGTCGATCAGCATAAACCCGACAAAGCCGATCGACAATTGTCGGTTCCGGGCTCCGCCTCCCTGCTCCCCGACCCGCAGGCGGGGCTCAGGCGCGGTCGAAGCGGGTGACGACCTCGGTGTGGTGGGTGTGGGGGAACAGGTCGACCAGCACCGACTCGACCGGTCGGTAGCCGACGGCGGCGAGAAGGGCGGCGTCACGGCCGGCCGAGGCCGGGTCGCAGCTCACCAGCATCACCCGCGACGCTCCGGCCGAGGCGAGGACGTGGACCGCGGCGCGACCGAGGCCGGAGCGCGAGGGGTCGGCGACGACGAGGTCGGACCGGGGTGCCCGCAGGTGCTCGATGGTGGTGGCCACCACCTTGGCGTCGAGGTCGGCGAGGTTGTGGCGGGCGTCGGCCACCGACGAGCGGTTGCGCTCGGCGGCCACTGTGCGCCAGCCGGGCACGCCGTCGAGCAGCGCCCCGGAGAAGAGCCCCACCCCGGCGTAGGCGTCGAGCAGGGTGCGGGGCCGGCCGGGGCGGCCGGGCTCGGCCAGGAGGTCGGCCGACATCGAGCGCACCACGTCGACCAGCGCAGCGGCGCCGTCGGGGCGGGTCTGGAAGAACGACTCGGCCGAGATGCGCCACCGGCGCCCCGCGACCTCGTCGTGGATCCAGGCGCGGCGCCCGGCCTCGAGCTCGTCGGCGCCCACCACGAGCACGTCGGGAGGCAGGACCACGCCTTCGGCGGTGGGCATGGCGATGGCCATGCGCTCGCCGGTGGCGGCGCCGACGCGCAGCACGACCTCGTCGGCGGCGCCGAAGTCGCCCTCGTGCACGAGCTCGTCGATCAGCGGGTGGGCCACCAGGCAGTGGTCGATGCCCACCACGTCGTGGCTCTCGGCCCGGCGCAGGCCGGCCCGTCCCTCGACGACGGCCACCCGCAGCGTGGTGCGGAAGCCCCACGGCGCCAGCGGGGGCCCGGGGGTGACGACGGGCTCGGCGATGCGGCCGAGACGACGCAGCGAGTCGGCGACGAGGTCGATCTTGGCGCCGACCTGCGCGGTGGTGTCGAGGTCCTGGAGGTCGCACCCGCCGCACCCCTCGGCCACGTGCGGGCATCGGGGGCGCACCCGGTCCGGAGAGGCCCACAGGCGGCGCCGCACCACACCGCGCAGCGCGCCCTTGCGGGGTCGCACCTCGACCTCGACCTGCTCGCCCGGGAGGGCGCCGGAGACGAGCACCACCCGGCCATCGGGGTGGCGGGCGATGGCCTCTCCCCCGGCGACCAGGCGGTCGGCGACGAGGGTCACCACCTCGGCGCCGGCGGGGCCCCGGGAAGGGCTCGACGCCTCGCCGTGGTCGGCCTCGGACGGGGGGAGGTCGGTCACCCGGGCAGCGTAGGCGGGTATCGTCCGGACGCCCCGTCACTCGTCGCGAAGGTTCCCATGTCACCCGCGCCCCGCTCAGTGGAGATCGCCCCCTCCGTCCTGCCCGCCGACTTCGCCAACCTCGGCGACGCCTGCGTCGAGCTCGAGAAGGCGGGTGTCGACCGCATCCAGTGGGACGTGATGGACGGCAACTTCGTGCCGAACCTCACCTTCGGCGCCGACGTGATCGCGTCGTGCCGGCCGCTCGTCGAGGTGCCCTTCGAGGCCCACCTCATGG
The DNA here is from genome assembly GCA_945957335.1 of uncultured Actinomycetes bacterium. Lineage (GTDB taxonomy): Bacteria > Actinomycetota > Acidimicrobiia > Acidimicrobiales > Acidimicrobilacustridaceae > CAMFLJ01. The sequence continues at coordinate 1,963 of CAMFLJ010000208.1, forward strand.
TCACCGAGCCCACCTGGATCCTCGACACCATGGTCGAGGCCGGCTGCCGCCTGCTGATCGTGCACGCCGAGGCCTGCCGCCACCTCCACAGCACGCTGGGCCGCATCCGCGACCTCGGCGCCGCCGCCGCGGTGGCCCTCAACCCGGCCACGCCGGTCGAGGCCGTCGAGCACGTCCTCGACCTCGTCGAGATGGTGCTGGTGATGACCGTCAACCCCGGCTTCGGGGGCCAGGCCTACATCCCCACCATGGAGCCCAAGATCGCCCAGCTCCGGCGCCTCGTCGTCGAGCGCGGCCTCGACGTCGACATCGAGGTCGACGGCGGCATCGGACCGGCCACCATCGCCGGTGCGGCGGCGGCCGGCGCCAACGTGCTCGTGGCCGGCAGCTCGCTGTTCCGCGACCCCGAGGGCAAGGCCCACGCCGTCACCGAGCTCCGCGAGCTCGCCACCCGCGCCCAGGGGGCCTGAGGGCTCCCGTGGCCGATGCGCCCCGCCGACGGCTCCGACGGGGCGTCGTCGTCGTGCTGGTCGTCGTGGTCGTCGCGGCCGTCGCCGTCGGTGCGGTGCTCGTCGTCCGCTCCCGGCAGGTGACGCGCTCGGCGGAGGCGCTGTGCGCGCAGCTCACCACCGCCCAGGACCTCGACCAGTCGTTCACCACCCTCGACCCCACCACCCTCGACCCGCAGGTCACCGCTCTGCGCAAGGCGGCGCAGGTGGCGCCGGCGGACATCTCGCCGTCGGTCGACACGCTCGCCGCCTTCGTCGGCGAGCTGGCCACCGCGGTCGACGACGCCGGCGGTGACCCCACCCAGGCGCTCACCAAGGCGCTCGAGGCCCGCCAGGACCGCGTCGACGCCGTCACCGCCGCCGGCACCGCCGTGCAGGGCTGGGCCGCCGCCAACTGCGGCCTCGACCTGGGCCGCACCGGCACCACCACCACGACGGCCCCCTCGACGACGACGGCCCCGTCGGGGACCACCCGCTAGGGCGGTCCCGGCGGGGCCGGGGTCCGTGCTGCTCTGTCGGTGGGCGCTGCGGGCTAGGAGAGCTCGCCGCGCCGGCTGATGACGTGGTCGATCACGCCGTAGGCCTTGGCCTGCTCGGCGGTGAACCAGCGGTCGCGCTCGGAGTCCTGCTCGATCTGCTCGACCGGCTGGCCCGAGTGGTGGGCGATGCGCTCGGCCATGAGCCGCTTGATGTAGGCCATCTGCTCGGCCTGGATGGCGATGTCGGACGCCTGGCCCTGAACGCCACCGAGGGGCTGGTGCATCATGATGCGGCTGTGGGGCAGGGAGTAGCGCTTGCCCGCGGCGCCGGCGGTGAGCAGGAACTGCCCCATCGAGGCGGCCAGGCCCATGCAGATGGTGCCCACGTCGGGGGCCACGAACTGCATGGTGTCGTAGATCGCCATGCCGGCGGTGACCGAGCCACCGGGCGAGTTGATGTAGAGCCAGATGTCGCGCTCGGGGTCCTCGCCCTCGAGGTAGAGCAGCTGGGCGACGAGCTGGTTGGCCACGTTGTCGTTGACGTCGCTCCCGAGGACCACGATGCGGTCCTTCAGCAGCATCCGGAAGATGTCCGAGCCCGGATCGGCGATGGAGGCGGCGGCGGCCACCTGCGGTGCGAGCGGGGGATGCTGCATCGGTCTCCTTCCAGCGGCCCTCTGGGGCCGGTGCCAACAGTTCAGGGGGCGGGTGGCCCCGGGTGGGCAGGCTACAGGGCGGCTCCGCCCGTCCGGCGCGCCGCCTACCGTGAGCGCCGTGCAGGCCTCCGCAGCGGTGTTCGACGGTGAGCGGCTGATCGTGGTCGACGACCTCGAGGTGCCTCCACCCGGGCCGGGCGAGGTCACCGTCCGGGTGCTGGCGTCGGGCATCTGCCACAGCGACCTGAACGTGATCGACGGGGCCAGGCCGGTGCCGCCTCCGGTCGTGCTGGGCCACGAGGGGGCCGGCGTCGTGGAGGTCGTCGGGCCCGAGGTCGAGGGCTGGGCGCCCGGCGACGAGGTCGTGCTGCACGGCCTCACGCCGTGCGGGACGTGCCGCCCGTGCCGGCTGGGCCACCCCACCGCGTGTGCCCAGGCCTTCGGGCGCGGGGCCACACCGTTCCGCCTCCACGGCACGCCGGTGCGCTCCTACGCCAACGTCTCGTCGTTCGCCGAGCGCACCACCGTGCGGGCGTCGCAGCTTGTGCCGGCCGTGGGCCTCTCCCCCGTCACCGGCTGCCTGCTGGGCTGTGCGGTGTCGACCGGCGTGGGGGTGGTCCGCAACGTGGCCGGGGTGGCCGCCGGCGACCACGTGGCGGTGATCGGCGTGGGCGGCATCGGCACCAACGCGATCCGCGCCGCGGCACTGGCCGGTGCCATGGTGACCGCGGTCGATCTCGACCCCACCCGCGAGGCCCTGGCCCTCGAGCGCGGCGCCGGTCGATTCCTCACCGCCGCGGCCGTCGCCGGCACCGCCGGCCTGGCGGGCACCTTCGACGTGGTGGTCGAGTGCAGCGGCTCCCCCGCCGCCATCGAGTCCGCGCTGGCCCTCACCGCCCCGGGCGGCACCACCGCCCTGGTCGGCCTGCCTCCCGTCGGCGGCACCGTGCCCCTCGACGTCGGCGCGCTCATGGCCGGGCGCCGGGTCGTGGGCAGCCTGAACGGCGACACGCTGCCCGACCGCGACCTCCCCGTCCTCGTCGCCCAGGCCCGCGACGGCTCCCTCGCCCTCGACGAGCTGGTCTCGGGCGTCTGGCCGCTGGAGGCGATCGACGACGCCGTCGCCGCCGTGCGCGCCGGCGAGGTGGTGCGGGCCGTGCTCGACCTGTCCGACGGCCGCGTGCAGGCCGACCGTTAGGGTTGGCGGCGCCACGCGGGCGTGGCGGAACTGGCAGACGCGCCGGGTTTAGGTCCCGGTGTCCTCACGGACCTGGGGGTTCGAGTCCCCCCGCCCGCACCAGCGGCGACCTCACGGGCCGCGTCGGTCCCGACGGTCAGGTCAGGAACAGGCTGAGCACGCCCGCGGTGTTGACCACCGAGTGGGCGACGATCGACGGGCCCAGCCGGCCGCCGGCGCGGCGCACGAGCACCGCGAACACGGCGCCGTAGGCGGCGGTGACCCCGACGATGAACAGGCCGTGGACCGGCCCGCCGGCCGAGTCGAAGTGCAGGGTGCCGAAGAGCAGCGACGAGGCGACGATGCCCACGTTCAGGCCCCAGCGCCGGCCGATGGCCCGCAGCGCGAGGCCCCGGAAGAACAGCTCCTCGGCGATCGGGGTGAGCACCGCGATCAGCACCCACAGCACGATCCCCTGCCACACCGCCGGGTTGTCGGGCAGGAACTCGCCGTTGCCGGGCGAGTCCTCACCGGTGACGGCCTTCCAGACGAGCCCGCCCATGGCCGCCACGGCCAGGGCGACGACGCCGCCGAGCAGGCCCCACGCCACGTCGATCCACTCGATGGCGAGGCCGAAGTCGAGCTTCAGGCTGCGCTGGCCCTTGCGGAGGGTGGCGACGATCGGCCAGCCGACGAAGCCCAGCCACCCGCCGGCGAGGCTCACGCCGATGGCCCAGATGGGGAGGTCGCCGAGCTTGCCGTCCTGGGCGACGGTGTCGGCGTCGATCACACCCGTCACGAGGAGGGCGACGGCCACGGCCGTGCCACCCACCGCGTAGAGCATCAGGCCCCAGAAGATGTCGCCCACGCCCCAGCGGATGACGGGGGTCGGGGCGTAGCCCTCGGGCGCCGGCGGGAGCGGCGGTGGAGGCGGAAGCGGGGGCAGGGGCGGCGGGACGGCGTCGCTCACCGGGCCAGTCTGCCCGGCCGCCGGGCACGCTCCGGCGCGCCCGGGGCGGCTCAGGCCAGCTTCATGAACATCTTCTCGACCTCGGCCAGGGGGTAGCCCTCCTCGGCGGCGCGGTCGGGATCCTCGATGCAGTAGGTGAGGCCGGAGGCGATCAGGCGGAAGCCGGCCTGCTCGAGCGCACGGTTGGCGGCCGAGAGCTGGGTGACGATGTCACGGCACTCGCGACCCTCCTCGAGCATGCGCTCGATCCCCTGCACCTGGCCGGCGACGCGGCGCAGGCGGGTGCGCACGTCGGCGATCACGTCGTCGGGCAACTCCATGTCGTGGCCTCCTCGGGGTCCCTCGACGGGTACCCACAGGGGTACCGTACCCGGTCGCACCACGGATCAGCACCCCTGGCCGGCGACGGATCTGCGGCGCCGAGGCCGTCGAAGGAGCGGCAGGCGGCTCAGCCCGGGGCGAGGTCGCGCAGCGCCTCGGCCAGCGAGCGGAACGCCCGGCCCCGATGGCTGATGGCGTGCTTGTCGTCGGCCGACATCTCGGCGAACGTGCGCCCGCCGCAGCCGTCGGGCACGAACACGGGGTCGTACCCGAACCCGGCGTCGCCGCGCGCCTCGGTGGCGATGTGGCCCTCGACGGCGCCGGCCACGGCCAACTCGCGCCCGTCGGGCCAGCGCACGAGGGCCACGGTGCGGAACCTCGCCGTGCGCTGCTCCGGCGTAGCGGCCCCGACGCGCTCGAGCTCGGCGAGCAGCTTGGCCACGTTGTCGGCGTAGGTGGCGCCCTCCCCCGCGTAGCGCGCCGAGAACACGCCCGGCTCGCCGTCGAGGGCGTCGACCTCGAGGCCGGTGTCGTCGGCCACCGCCGCCTCGCCGACCGCGTCGGCGATGGCGACGGCCTTGAGCCGGGCGTTGCCCTCCAGGGTGTCGGCGTCCTCGACGACGTCGGGCACCGATGCCGGCCGCGGCTCGAGCTCGACCCCGGCCGTCCCGAGGATGGCGG
>CAMFLJ010000209.1 GCA_945957335.1 uncultured Actinomycetes bacterium
CCGGTGGCCGGGTCCCACTCCATGGGCGGGCAGATGACGCCGTCACCGTTGCGGATCCCGAGGATCCGCTTGTCGGTGAGCGCCGTCATGAACGCGCCCGTGACCGGTCCGAGCGACCGGACGTACGGGAACGTGATGGTGCTCTCTACGAACCTGACCACGTGTGGCATCCCCCTGATGTGCCCGTCGCGAGCGGTGGTCGCGAGTCGCGGGCGCCAGGACCGTAGCGCGGTGCCGGACGAGCCGGTGGCGCCCGAGCGGTGCCGGCCCGGACCCTCAGGGCCGCCGCGCCACGAGCCCCTGGACGTGCAGCGGTACGCTCCGCCACGTGGGGTGTCGGGCCGACCACTGGCCCGTCCCCTCCCACTCTCCTTGACGACGGCGGAGAACATGACTGACCAGACCTCGCAGCCGGCCGGTGCGGCCGGCTGGTACCCCGATCCCGACCCGTCCGGCCCCGGCCGCCTGCGCTGGTGGGACGGCACCGCCTGGACCGACCGGACCCAGATGCCCGGCCCGGCTCCCGCCGGTGGACCCGCCGCGACCCAGGCGCCGCCACCGCCCCCTCCGGCCAAGGGCGGGCACCGCGCCCGTTGGTGGCTGATCGGGGGAGCGGCCGCCGTGGTGCTCCTCGTCGTCGTGGTCACGGCGGGCGTGTTGCTCACCAGGGGCAAGGGCTACCCGTCGAAGTGGGACCCGCGCGTCGCAGACCTCGTGGCCTTCGACCAGAAGGAGAGGGGCCTCGACTACAAGCACCCGGTCGAGGTCGTGTTCGTGCCCGAGGACGAGTTCACCGACTCGGTGAAGATCGACACGACCCAGCTCGACGAGCAGGACCTGAAGGACGTCAGCGCATCGGCGGCCCAGCTGCGGGCCTTCGGCCTGATCGACGGCTCGGTCGACCTCGTCGGCAGCACCAACGACATCCAGGGCGCGGGTGTCCTGGCCTACTACTCGCCCAAGCAGAAGAAGGTCTACGTGCGGGGCACGGAGGTCACGCCTGCGGTGAAGGCGACGCTCGCGCACGAGCTCGTCCACGTGCTCCAGGACCAGCACTTCGACCTCGACCAGATGTTGAAGGACGCGCCCGACCCAGGGGCGGTGCGGGCGCTGGTCGAGGGTGATGCCAGCCGGGTCGAGCAGGCGTACGTGAAGCAGCTGCCCCAGGCCGACCAGGACGCCATCACGGCCGAGCAGACCAGCACGGTGAAGAGCTCCGGCCTCGACACGATGCCCGATGCCCTGGTGGCGGCCACCACGGCGCCGTATGCGCTCGGCGCGCCGGCCGTGGGGGTCCTCGTCGCCAGGGGAGGGAACAGCGACGTCAACCAGGCGTTCCTGCGCCCGCCCACCGCCGACGCCCAGATCCTCGACCCGCGGCGCATCGGCGACCCCGCCCCGAAGCCGGTGGCTCTGCCCGACGCGCCCGCCGGGGCCAACGTCGTGTCCGACGCGAGCACCAACGGGGCGCTGTTCTGGGACATCGTCCTGGCCCGCCGGGTGGGGTTGCACCCGGCTCTGGCGTTCGCCGACTCGTGGGCCGGCGACTCGTCCATGGCCTACGAGAAGGACGGCCGGACCTGCACCGTCAGCGCGATCCGGGCCGGCGACGCGGCGGGCGCCACGTCGATGCTGTCGTTGCTCCAGCAGTGGCTCGCCGGCGGCACGCAACCGCTCGACGAACAGACGTACACAAAGGCCGGGTCCGAGGCGAACACCGTCGTGCTCGGCGTCTGCGACCCCGGGACCGACAGCGTCGCTCCGGGCGCCGAGAACTCACAGGCAGCCATCGCGCTGGCGTCGGTGCGCCTCGAGGTCGAGCGTCAGGCCCTCACGGCCAAGGTCACGATGCCCGTCGCACGCTGCCTCGCGAACGGTGCGATCTCCGAGCTCGACACGACCGACCTCGGCGCCGACGCGGATCCGGCCGTCGTCCAGGCGAAGGTCGTCGAGGGCGGGTCGCAGGCACTGCTCTCGTGCAACTAGGGCGCGGGCGAGCGCCCGGCATCCGGCACCTGCCTCACCTCGGTCATTACGTCACGTGACGTAATGACCGAGGGCGGAGGGCGCTCGGCGGGGCAGCACCCGCGTCGACCATCGGACCACGCGAGTGATTCTCGTGATGCCGGCGACGAGCGTGCCGGGACGAATGGGTGTCGCCGGGTCGGCGCCGACGTCGGCGGCCGGCAGACATCAGTCGTCAGGACGTGGTCCCGCCACACGCCGAGCGCATCGGCGAGTCGTCGGCTTTCGACACCCGGTGAGTGCCCCGGAGAGCCCGTGAGGCCCCAGGCGTCCTGGGTCGACCTCCGGCCCGCCTCACTTTACATAACGAGGATTATCGGCGAGACCACGTCGTTGATCGCCTTCGTCTGCGTGCTCCCCGCCACCTATCCGGCATGCCTCTCGGATGCGGTCAGAGGCGGCGGAGGCCGCACAGGGCTGCGGATCGCCCGGACGACGCCGACCCCCGACACGATCAACGCTGCGGGGAGGACGACTCCGATGATCAGCCAGAACCACCCAGGTGGGGATGGGACCTCTTCACCGGGGCCCGCGGTGAGCGCCGGGATGAACGACTCGACGAGAAGCGCCGGCACGTACACGACGGTGACGACGAGCCAGAACAGCGTCGCCTGTCGGGCACACCTGAATGCGAGCGAGTCACGGCGCTTCCGGGAAGTGAACCAGATGAGAGCTGGGGCGATGGGGAACGGACCGCTCAGGAGCACCCCGCCCCAGGCAGCCGCCGCGATGTACCGATCGTTGTCGTCCAGCGCCGCCTGTCGCACGAGAGCCAGTCTGTCCGAGGGCTCGGGCTACGACGGGGTCCCTCTTCCATCGTCGTCGGAGCGGAGGGCGGCGTGGTGGGCGGCGGTGCGCTCCTCGAGCTCCAGCAGCTCGTCCTCGGGGCTGACCTCGATGTGCACGTAGCGGTCGTCGGCCTGCGGGAGCGCCCGCAGGAGCTCGTCGAGCTTCACCTGGAGGGCCAGCTGCTGGCGGCTCTGGGTGTGCTGGATGACGAACACCATCACCAGGGTGATGCCCGACGCCACGGCCGTGAACGCGTACTCGAGCTGGGAGGTGACGCCGAGCAGGAAGATCAGGATCACCACCACGACCACGGCGGCCAGCACCAGCGCCGACGCGCCCGCCCTGGAGGTGAGGTCGTCGATGGTGTGGAACAGCCGGCTGATCCCGTGTACGTCCTTGTTGGTTCCTCGTGCCATGGCGGGAGGGTACGAGCGCCGCACACGTGCTCCCCTCCCCTGGTTCCGGAGCGCTCATCGGCCGGGCATGCGGCCACTACCCTGCCGGCATGGCGGACGGCACACGGCCACGGGCGTCGTCCCTCGATCGACCGCTCGGGTTCGCCGAGAGCGTGTGCGCCGAGATGTTCGACCGGGTGCCCTGTGGCCTCCAGGTCGTCGCGGCGGCCCGGCTCCGCACGTGCCCGACCGCCGCCACCCTCGAGGCCTCGGCCTCGGCGGCCCGCCGCCGCCATCCGGTGCTGTCGAGCGTGATCGAGCGCGTCGGCGGGGATGGCTCGTCCTGGTGGTTCCGGCCCGGGCCCGACGGGGCACCCGACGTGCGCATCGTCGACGGGGGCCGTTGGCACGACCGGTACGAGGCCGCGCTGGCCGAGCCCCTCGAGCCCTCACGGGCGCTGTGGCGGGTCGAGCTGGTGCGAGACCCGACCGACGACGACCGGGCCGCCGCCGTGCTCCTCGTGGTCGGCCACCACGCCGCCCTCGACGGGGTCGCCGCCGCCGCCCTGGTGGCCGAGCTGGTCGGGGGCGACGACGGCACCGCACCGATGGCTCCTGCGCTCGCCATGGAGGACCTCCTCGACGGTGCCGCCAGCGTCGCCCCGGCACCCGGGGCCTCTGCTCCGGGCGCGGGCTGGCCGGTCGCCCGGCCCGCGGCTGCGGGTGGCCGCCGGCTCGCCCTCACGACCAGGGAGCTCGGGCCCGAGGTGATCGACCCGGTCCACCGGGCGGCCCACGCCGAGCACACCACCGTGAACGCCGTGCTGATGGCCCTGCTGTGCGACGTCCACGACGAGCTCTCCCCCGGCGGGGCGGAGATCGGCTTCAACGTCCCGGCCGACGTCCGGGGCCGGGTCACCCCGGCACTGGAGCCCGACCGCCTCGGCGCCTACTTCGCCCGGCCCCACGTGTGGGCCACCCGCCAGGACGACCAGAGCCCGCGGGCCGGCCTCTGGGACCGGGCCCGCTCGCTCGAGGACGCCTTCACCCGCGACCTGGGGGCCTGCCGCGCCGCGGCGACGCCCCCGACCCCCGGCCAGGTCGCGGACATGGCCGCCTCGATCGTCGATGCGGGCCGCACCCAGTTCGACCTGTCCTACCTCCTGACCAACCTCGGTCCGCTCGACCTCGGGCCCGGGGTCACGGGCCTGTGGTTCACCACCGTGCAGACCGCGGGCGTCGAGGCCGTCGTGGTGAGCGCCGCCGGTGTGGCCGGGGGGCTCCAGGTCACCGTGGCCTGGCCCGAGCCGCTGCTGCGACCCGAGACCGGCATGGCCGTCGCCGACGGGCTCGTCTCCCGGCTCACCGAGCTGGCGGCCTCGTGCTGACCCGTCCGTCGCCCACGAGCGGGCTGGTGGAGCGCTGGTGGCGGCCGGTGGCCGTCGGTGTCGCGGCGCTGGTGGCCCGAGCGCTCTACTGGGCCCTCGTCGTCCCGACCTACTACGCCCTCAGCGACGCCTCGCACTACCAGCAGATCGCCCGCAACCTGGCCGAGGGCCGGGGCTTCGCCGCTCCCTTCCCCTCCCCCGTGCTGCACGCCACGGCCTTCCGCCCCCCGCTCTACCCCATGCTCCTCGGGGCCACCTACAAGGTGTTCGGCGACGACGTCGCCACGGGCAGGGCCCTCAGCGTCGTGCTCGGCGTGGCCGTTGCGGTGCTCGCCTACCTGCTGGCCACGCGGATCGCCGGGCCCCTCGCCGGGCTGGTGGCCGGGGGGCTGGTGGCGGTCTACCCGCCGCTGCTCGCCAACGACACGGTGACGCTCACCGAGCCGCTCTCGCTCGTGCTCCTGCTGGGGGCCTTCCTCGCCCTCGCCGGTCGCCGGTGGGTGTGGGCGGGCGTGCTGGTGGGCCTGCTCGTGCTGACCAGGGCGAGCGCCCAGTACCTCGTGGTCGTCGTCGCCCTCTGGCTGCTGTGGCAGATCGGCTGGAGGCGCGCCCTCGGGTTCGTCGGCATCGCCGGGCTCGTGGTGGCGCCGTGGATCGTCCGCAACGAGGTGCAGGTGGGCGGGCCGGTGCTCGTCACCTCGAACGGCTTCAACTACGCGGCCAGCTACTCCCCGCCCGCCCAGGCCACCGCCGGCTTCGTCGACCCGGTGGCCGACCCGTGGTTCGCCGAGCAGGGCGTCACCACCGACCACGAGGTGGTCTGGCAGCGCCAGCTCCAGCGCATCGCCATCGACAACCTGAAGGAGAACCCGCGCCTGCTGGGGGCGGTGATGAAGCGGAACTTCCTGTCGTACTTCGAGCTGACGCCGCAGAAGAACGACGTCGCCGAGTACTTCGACGGGCGGAACAAGGACTTCCGCGCCGCCGGCCTCCCGCTGTTCTACGTGGTGAGCGTGCTGGGGCTCGTCGGCATGGGACTCCGATGGCGCGAGCCGCTCGTGGCGCTCTTGTTGGCGGTCACCGCCTACTTCGTGCTCACCAGCCTCGTCCTGGTGACCGCGCCGCGCCTGCGGGCCCCGTTCGACGCGCTCTGCTGCATCGGTGTCGGGCTCCTCGTGGCCTGGGTGGTCGAGCGCCGGAGGGCGAGGGCTCCCTCCGCGGTGCCCGCCTAGCGACGGCTCTGGTCAGGTCGGCGCCTCGGCCTGCGCGCTGAGCTCTCCCGCCAGGTGGCCCGTGTCGTTGAAGCGGCGCACCGCCCACCGGTCGCCGAGCACCACGAGGTGGCTGATCGACGCGTTGTCGGCCGCCGCGAAGGCGAACGTGCGCGCCCCGGACGCCTCGGCCAGCACCGCCCCGATGGCACCGCCGTGGCTGACCGCCACGACCCGCTCCCCCGGGTGGGCGGCGTGGATCCGCTCGATCGCGGCGCGCACCCGGGCCCGGAGCGCCTCGGAGGTCTCGCCGCCCGGGATCTCCCCCCAGTCCTGCTTCTCGTTGGCCGAGATCATCGCCGGGTGGCCCTTGGCGGCCATGACCCGGAAGGTGCCGCCCTCCCACTCCCCCAGGTGCACCTCGCGCAGGTCGGCCTCCATGCGGGGCTCGATGCCGAGGCGGGCGGCGAGGGGCGCCGCGGTCTGGTGGGTGCGGGTGAGGTTGGTGACGTAGATGGCGTCCACCTGCACGCCGGCGAGTCGGTCGGCCACCTGCTCGGCCTGCCACTCCCCCAGCGGCGAGAGGGGTGGGTCGCCCTGCCCGCCAACGAGCGGGAACGGATAGCCCTCGCGGTACGGCGCCGACTGCCCGTGGCGGACCAGGAGGATCTCGGTGGCCCCGGGCGGTGCCTCGAAGGGCCGCTGCCCGTACTCGGCGGTGGCGTCGTCGTCGGTGGCGCTCATGGGCGGCGATCCTAGGGAGGAAGGACGTTCGCCACCCCCCTGGTGGGCGGATAGCGTGGCGGCCCTATGTCTCGCAGGATCGAAGTCGAGCTCACCAGCAGTCGTGACGATGGCACCTGGACCTGGCGCGCCGCCGGGGCCAGGCAGCCGAAGGGGGACCTCCAGGGGTCGCTCCTCTACGACGGCGCCAAGGTCGGTGACGT
>CAMFLJ010000210.1 GCA_945957335.1 uncultured Actinomycetes bacterium
GCCCAAGGCCCGCCTCGAGGTCGACGTGGCCGGCCCGGCCGGGCGCGACGTGGTGTTCCGCTTCGCCGCCAACCCCGGCATGCCGCTGCAACCACTGGCCAAGGTGGCCTCGGGCGGTGAGCTGGCCCGGGCCATGCTCGCCCTGCGCCTCGTGCTCACCGAGGGCCCGCCTGTGCTCGTGTTCGACGAGGTCGACGCCGGCATCGGTGGCGCCGCCGCCCAGGCGGTGGGCCGCTCGCTCGGCGCCATCGCCGGTGACCACCAGGTGCTGGTGGTCACCCACCTGGCCCAGGTGGCGGCGTGGGCCGACCACCACGTGGTCGTCGACAAGCAGGTCGAGGGCGACACCACGGTGACCACCGTGGCCGCGGTCGAGGGCGACGACAGGGTGGCGGAGCTGGCCCGCATGCTCTCGGGCACGCCCGGCTCGGCCACCGCCCGCGACCACGCGCGCGAGCTGCTCGACGCCACCCACCCCTCCTGATCCGGGGGACGTCAGCTCGACAAAAGTGAGGCGGCTAAGGGTTGAAGGTCACCCCGGCGTCCGCGCCGGGGCGCGCCGCCGGGCGCTAGGGTGTGATCCCGACGTGATCCACGGCGCCGGGAGGTCCCCTCGTTGACCAAGCACATCTTCGTCACGGGTGGTGTGGCCTCCTCCCTGGGCAAGGGCCTCACGGCCTCGTCGCTCGGGAGGCTGCTGAAGAGCCGCGGTCTGCGGGTCACGATGCAGAAGCTCGACCCGTACCTCAACGTCGACCCGGGCACGATGAACCCGTTCGAGCACGGCGAGGTGTTCGTCACCGACGACGGCGGCGAGACCGACCTCGACCTCGGCCACTACGAGCGCTTCATCGACGAGCCGCTCAGCCGTGACTCCAACGCCACCACCGGCAGCATCTACTCGTCGGTGATCGCCGCCGAGCGCCGCGGCGACTACCTGGGCAAGACCGTGCAGGTCATCCCCCACATCACCGACGAGATCAAGCGCCGCATCACGCGCCTCGCCGCCGAGGACGTCGACGTCGTCATCACCGAGATCGGTGGCACCGTCGGCGACATCGAGATCCTCCCGTTCCTCGAGGCCATCCGGCAGTTCCGCCTCGACGTGGGCCGCGACAACGTCTGCTACCTGCACGTCACCCTCGTGCCCTTCATCGGCCCGGCCGGCGAGCAGAAGACCAAGCCCACCCAGCACTCGGTCACCGAGCTGCGCAGCCGGGGCATCCAGCCCGACATCATCGTGTGCCGCAGCGAGGCCGCCATCTCGGCCGAGCTCAAGCGCAAGATCTCCGGGCTCTGCGACGTCCCCGTCGATGCCGTCATCAACGCCGCCGACGCCCGCAACCTCTACGAGGTGCCGCTCGTCATGCACGACGAGGGCCTCGACGAGGTCGTGTGCAAGCTCTTCGGGTTCGCCGACCTCGACATCGACCTCTCCGAGTGGGAGATCCTCGTCGACCGCGTCGAGACCGCCCTCACCCCGGTCCGCATCGGCATCATCGGCAAGTACGTCTCGCTGCCCGACGCCTACCTCTCGGTGGTCGAGTCGCTCAAGCACGGTGGCTTCCACCACGCCGCCAAGGTCGAGGTCGAGTGGATCCAGGCCGAGGACGTCGAGGGGCTCCTCGCCGAGGGCCGCCTCCACGACCTCGACGGCATCGTGATCCCCGGCGGGTTCGGCGAGCGCGGCGTCGAGGGCAAGATCGCCGCGGCCAACTACGCACGCGAGCACGACATCCCCTGCCTGGGCCTGTGCCTCGGCATGCAGGTCATGACCATCGAGTACGCCCGCAACGCCCTCGGCATGGCCGGCGCCCACTCGAGCGAGTTCGACCCGCAGACCGCCTACCCCGTGATCGACCTCATGGAGACCCAGCGCGGCGTCACCGACAAGGGCGGCACCATGCGCCTCGGTGCCTACATCGCCGAGCTCACCCCGGGCTCGCAGGTCGCCGCCATCTACGGCCGCGAGGTCGTCTCCGAGCGCCACCGCCACCGCTACGAGTTCAACGCCAAGTTCAAGAGCCGCTTCGAGGTCCCCGGCCCCGACGGCCGCCGCTTCGTGTGCTCGGGCACCTCGCCCGACGGCCGCCTGGTGGAGTTCATCGAGCTCGAGGGCCACCCGTTCTGGGTCGGCACCCAGGCCCACCCCGAGTTCAAGAGCCGCCCCGAGCGCCCGGCCCCGCTGTTCCGCGAGTTCATCGGTGCCTCGCTGGCCCGCTCGGAGGGCCGCAACCCCCACCTGCCCGACCTCGACATCGAGCGGGTGGCGGCGCCCAGCGCCAGCCCCCAGGCGTGACCCCCGGCGGCTCCGCCTCGGGCTTCCGCCGCCTCGACGAGCGGGTCGTCCACGACGGCCACGTCATCACCCTCGCCGTCGGCACCTTCGAGGCGCCCGACGGCACCACCTTCGACCGCGACATCGTCCACCACCCGGGCGCGGTCTCGGTCGTGCCCCTCCACGACGACGGCACGGTCACCCTCGTGCGCCAGTACCGCGCCGCCCTCGACCTCGACCTGCTCGAGATCCCGGCGGGCAAGCGCGACGTCGCCGGCGAGGCCCCGGAGCTCACCGCCGAGCGCGAGCTGGCCGAGGAGGTCGGCCTGCGGGCCGCCCGGCTCGAGCCGCTGGCCCGGTTCGTGAACTCCGCCGGGTTCTCCGACGAGCTCTCCCACGTGTTCCTGGCCACCGGGCTCACCGAGGTCGGCACCGACCTGCAGGGCGTCGAGGAGCAGCACATGACCATCGAGCGGATCGCCCTGGCCGACGTGCCGGCGATGATCGCCGACCACCGCCTGCTCGACGCCAAGACCGTGATCGGCCTCCTGCTCACCCTGCAGCGGGTGGCAGGGAACGGTGGCTGAGCCCGCCGACCCCGTCGGGGCCGCGGCCCCTGCGCCGGACGAGGCCGCGCCCGGGCCACCGCCGCTGCCCCTCGACGTCGAGGAGCACCTCACCTGGCTGGCCGCCGAGAAGGGCCGCTCGGCCAACACCCTCGTCGCCTACCGCCGCGACCTCACCGCCTACTGGGCCTGGCTCTCGGCCCGGGGCATGGGCCTCGACGACGTGCGCGGCTCCGACCTCGACGCCTACGTCGGCCACCTGCGCGACCAGGGCCTGGCCCCCTCGTCGGTGAAGCGGGCGCTGGTGGCCGTGCGCTCGCTGCACCGGTTCCGGGCCGAGAAGGGGCTGGCCACCACCGACCCCGGCGCCGAGGTCGAGACGCCCCGGGTGCCCGCCGGCCTGCCCAAGGCCCTCACGGAGGCCGAGATCGGCCTCCTGCTCGACCAGGTCGTCGGCGACGAGCCCGTGGCCCGCCGCGACCGGGCCCTGCTCGAGCTGCTCTACGGCACCGGCGCCCGGATCTCCGAGGTCACCGCGCTCTCGCTGGGCGACGTCGACCTCGACGGCAGCCTCGTGCGCCTGTTCGGCAAGGGGGCCAAGGAGCGGGTCGTGCCCCTCGGCCGCTTCGCCCGCATGGCCCTCGCCGCCTGGCTCGACGACGCCGGCCGGGGCGCCATGGCCCCCGAGCAGTGGGCCCGCCGGGGTGACGCCGAAGCGGTGTTCCTCAACCAGCGGGGCGGCCGGCTGAGCCGCCAGGGCGCCTACGACGTGGTGAAGCGCCACGGCGACGCCGCCGGCCTCGGCGAGCGGCTCACGCCCCACGTGCTGCGCCACTCGTGCGCCACCCACATGCTCGACCACGGTGCCGACATCCGGGCCGTGCAGGAGCTGCTGGGCCACGCCTCGATCAGCACGACCCAGGTGTACACGCTGGTCTCCAACGAGCGGCTCTTCGCGGTCTACGAGGCCGCCCATCCCCGCGCCCGAGCGGGGCGGCGTTAGCCTCGCGGGATGACAGACGCCGGCAGCAGCGCGCCCGACGACACCACGATCGACGACACCTTCGAGGCGGCCTCCACGGCCCCGGAGGAGGTGCGCGAGGTGCTCGATGCCCAGCGCGAGCAGCTGTCCGAGCAGCTCCACGACCTCGGTGTGGAGGGCGAGACCGGCATCGTCGACGACAACTTCGCCGACACCGCCCAGGTCAGCGCCGAGCAGGGCGAGGCCCAGGCGCTGGCCGCCCAGCTGCGCGACCAGCTCGACGACGTCGAGCACGCCCTCACCCGCCTCGACGAGGGCACCTACGGCACGTGCGAGGTCTGCGGCGAGCCCATCGGCGACGCCCGCCTCGAGGTCATGCCGGCCACCCGGTTCTGCATCGAGCACGCCGGCTAGCGCCACCGCGCCGCCCATGGCCCGCGTCACCCACCTCGTCACCCGCTTCTTCGGCAGCCTCCGACCCGGTGGCCCGAGCGCGCCCGAGCGCGAGTGGGCCGAGGCCCAGCTCCTGCCCGACGAGCTCGACCTCTGGAGGCGCATGCCCGGCCCCGACCGGCGCCACTCCGCGGCCGTCGCCCGGCGGGTCGAGCGCTCGCTCGGCGACCGCGCCACCCGTCCGGTGCTCGCCGCCGCCCTCCTGCACGACGTGGGCAAGCTCGACGCCCACCTGCGCACCTACGGGCGGGTCGTGGCCACCCTGGCCGGCGGAGTGGTCGGCCACGACCAGGCCGTGATCCGGGGTTGGACCACCACCACCGGCTTCACCCGCCGGGTGGGGCTCTACCTCCTGCACCCCGAGCTGGGCGCCACCCTGCTCGGCATCGCCGGCAGCGACCAGCTCACCGTGGCCTGGGCCCGTGAGCACCACCTGCCGCCGGAGGACTGGACCATCGACCCCGAGATCGCCGAGGCCCTCCACGAGGCCGACGACGACTGAGCCCCGGGCCGTCCCCGCCGGGTGGCACCAGTTGGGAGGGGAGGGCGTCTACCCTCGTCCGGGTCGCGTCCGCCCCCGACGGCCGCGCCCCCTCTCACCATGATCACCCTCGAGAACGTCACCAAGACCTACAAGAACGGCACCGTCGCCCTCCGCGACGCCAGCGTCGAGATCGCCAAGGGGGAGTTCGTCTTCCTGGTCGGCACCTCCGGCTCCGGCAAGAGCACCTTCATCCGGTTGCTCAACAAGGAGGAGACCCCCGAGCAGGGCCACATCTACGTGGCCGGCAAGGACATCGGCCAGCTGAGCAGCTGGAAGGTGCCGTTCCTGCGGCGCAACATCGGCTGCATCTTCCAGGACTTCAAGCTCCTGCCGTCGAAGACGGTGTTCGAGAACGTCGCCTTCGCCCTCGAGGTGATCGGCCGGCCCCGCAGCGTCGTGCAGACCCAGGTGCCGGCCATCCTCGACCTCGTCGGGCTCGGCCACAAGGCCGCCAACTTCCCCGACGAGCTCTCCGGCGGCGAGCAGCAGCGAGTCTCGGTGGCCCGGGCCTTCGTGAACCGGCCGCTGATCCTCTTGGCCGACGAGCCCACCGGCAACCTCGACCCCGCCACCTCGGTCGGCATCATGCGCCTGCTCGACCGCATCAACAAGACCGGCACCACCGTCGTCATGGCCACCCACGACCGCGGCATCGTCGACACCATGCGCCGCCGGGTGATCGAGATCGACCGTGGGAACATCGTCCGCGACCAGGCCCGCGGCGTCTACGAGTAGGGACTGCCAGCCATGCCGATCAAGGCCGACTACGTCGTCCGCGAGACGACCTCGAACCTCGGGCGCAACATCTCGATCACCCTGGCGTCCGTCCTGACGGTGTTCGTGTCGCTCCTGCTCGTCGGGAGCTCGCTCATGTTGCGCACCGCGGTGAGCAACGCCACCCAGCGCTGGCAGGGCGGCATCGAGTTCGTCGTCTACATGAACACCAACGCGTCGCAGGACCAGATCGACGCCGTGGCCCAGGCGCTGAGCGAGAGCCCCGAGGTCGAGGGCTACACGTTCTTCGACCAGCAGGCGAGCTACGACGAGTTCAAGCGGCTGTTCGCCGACTCGCCCGAGATGGTCGACAGCGTGCAGCCCGAGGACCTCCCGCCGTCGTATCGGGTCAAGCCGGTCAACAAGAGCGCGGACTCGGTCAAGTCGCTGGCCGACACCTTCCGCGACCGGGCCGGCGTCAAGGACGTCATCCTGGCCTCGAAGACCATCCAGCTGATCCAGGACATGTCCCAGTCGCTGACCCTCATCATCGTGGTCGTGGCCCTCGGGCTGCTCTTCGTGGCCGGCCTGCTGATCCTCAACACGATCCGGATGGCGATGTTCGCCCGCCGGAGAGAGATCGAGGTGATGAAGCTCGTAGGGGCCACGAACTGGTTCATCCGCGTCCCGTTCATGCTCGAGGGCCTCGTCCAGGGCCTCCTCGGGTCGATCGCGGCCATCATCGGCCTCGTGGCCATCCGCCCGCTGTTCGAGGGGTGGCTGCCCAAGGCGTCGGAGATCCCGCTGGTCAGCGGCTTCACCGTCAGCACCGGCAGCCTCATCGGGATCTACCTGCTGCTGCTCGTCGTGGGCGCGCTGGTGGGCACCATCGGTGCCGGCGTGGCCGTCACCCGGTTCCTCGACGTCTGAGGCCGGGTGCGCTCGCCGGGCTCGGCAGGCGCCGCCGCGGCGGCGGTGTGGGCGTGCTCAGGCCTGGCCGACGGCCGTGCGGCCGTGGGGCTCGGCGACGCCCGAGGTGACGTCGTAGAGCAGACCGAGCACCTCGGTGCCGGGCGGCAGGTACGGGCAGTCGCGCACGGCGGCGACGTCGGCCGCCAGGCTGGCGTCCTGGTCGTCGATGAGGTGGAACTCGACGTCGGCGGGGTCGTTGCCGGTGGCCTCGGTGACCTTGGCCCGCAGCTCGGAGAGCAC
>CAMFLJ010000211.1 GCA_945957335.1 uncultured Actinomycetes bacterium
GTTCGTGAGCGCGTCGCCGCCGGATCAGATCGCCCGGTACTTCGATGCCGAGGCCCCCGAGGCGGCCCTCGAGCCGAGCTACAACGTGGCGCCCACCAACGACGTCTACGTCGTGCACATGGACGGGGCCACCCGGCGGGTCGAGCCGATGCACTGGGGGCTCGTGCCCCACTGGGCCAAGGACCCCTCGATCGGCAACAAGATGATCAACGCCCGGGCCGAGACCCTGGCCGAGAAGAACGCCTTCAAGTCGCCGCTCGCCAAGCGCCGCTGCATCATCCCCGCCGACGGGTTCTACGAGTGGCTGAAGGTGCCGGGCCAGAAGACCAAGCAGCCGATGTTCATCCACCGCGACGACGACCAGCCCTTCGCCTTCGCCGGGCTGTGGTCGGTGTGGCGCGACCCGAACGCCCCGCAGGCCGAGCGCGACGCCGGGGGAGGGACGCTGCTCAGCTGCACGATCATCACCGGCGAGCCGAACGACAAGGTGCGGAAGGTCCACGACCGGATGCCGGTGATGCTCCCGCAGGACGCGTGGGAGACCTGGCTCGACCCGGCCATCCAGGACATCGAGGTGGCCACCAAGCTGCTGGTGCCCGCGCCGCCCGACCACATCGACATCTACGCGGTGAGCACCGAGGTCAACAACGTCCGCAACAAGGGCGCCCACCTGCTCGACATGGTCGAGCCGACCCTGCCCGGAGAGCTGCCCGGCCAGGCCACCCTGCTCTGACCCCCGTTCTCGTGGAGATCTCCTGTCGCCGGCGACGGGGAACCTCCACGAGAACGCGGTCGGCGACGACGCCGCCGCTCAGTCGAGGGCGTCGATGGCGGCCTTCAGCTGCGTCGCGACCTCGGCCAGCTCCTCGGCGGGCACGTCGGTGCGGGCCTTGCGGAAGTCGATGTCGGACTCGCTGTGGATCGGCAGCACGTGCAGGTGCGTGTGGGGCACCTCGAGCCCGGCGATGATCAGCGACACCCGCTCGGCGCCGAACGCCGCGACCTGGGCCCGGCCGACCTTCTTGGCCACCACGTTGAGGTGGGCCACGGTGTCGTCGTCGAGGTCGATCCAGTGGTCGACCTCGGCGATCGGCACCACCAGGGTGTGGCCGGTGGTGATCGGCCCGATGGTGAGGAACGCCACGACCGTGTCGTCGCGGTACACGAAGTGGCCGGGGAGCTCGCCGGCGATGATGCGGGAGAAGAGCGTCGTCATGGTGGGGTGATCGTAGAGTGCCGCCCATGTCCGCGTCCCCGGTCGACGAGCCCACCTCGGGCCCGAGCGCGGCCGGGGCGACGACGGCCGTGGGCGGCGAGGACCGCATCCTGACGGTCCCGAACCTGATCACCCTGGTGCGGCTCTCGCTGCTGCCGGTGTTCGTGTGGTTGCTGCTCGGCGCCGACAACCCCTCGGCCGCAGCGGCCCTCTTGGCCGGCCTCGGCGCCACCGACTGGTGCGACGGCTACATCGCCCGCCGCTGGAACCAGGTGTCGACCGTCGGCAAGGTGCTCGACCCTGTGGCCGACCGCCTCCTGTTCTTCACCGCCATCGTCTCGATCATCATCGCCGACGCCGCACCCCTGTGGATCTGCGTCCTCGTGCTCGTCCGCGAGGTCACCGTCGCCGTCGCCACCCTCGTGCTGGCCGCGCTCGGCGCCCGCCGCATCGACGTCACCTGGTGGGGCAAGGCGGGCACGTTCGGGCTGATGTTCGCCTTTCCGCTGTTCGTGGCCGGCACCGGAGAGGCGCTGTGGCCGTCGCTGTTCACGGCCCTGGCCTGGATCTGCGCCATCCCGGGCCTCGTGCTCTCGTACTACGCCGCCTTCCTCTACGTGCCGATGGCCCGCCGGGCCCTGCGCGAGGGCCGTGCCGCCCGCACCCGCCCGGCCGCCGGGTGAACGGCCGCGACGTGGGGATGACGGCTGGGTGAACGGACCTCCACCGGCCAGGAAGGGGCGCCTGACCCTTCACCCGGAGGGGTAGGTTCGACATCCTGGCGATGGGCGCCGACGCAGCGCGTCGATGTCCCACGCCCCTGCGAGCACGACGAACGGAGGACGGGAATGAAGGCGGTCATCATGGCCGGCGGTGAGGGCACCCGGCTGCGGCCGCTGACCTCCAACGCCCCGAAGCCGCTGCTCCCGCTCGTCAACCGGCCGATGATGGAGCACATCGTCGGGCTGCTGAAGCGCCACGGGATCGACGAGATCGTCGTCACCGTCGCCTTCATGGCCAACGCCATCCGCGACTACTTCGGTGACGGCTCCGAGCTCGGCGTGAGCATCAGCTACGCCACCGAGGAGACGCCCCTCGGCACCGCCGGCTCGGTGCGCAACGCCATGGACCTGCTCACCGAGCGGTTCCTCGTGATCTCCGGCGACGTCCTCACCGACATCGACCTCGGCGCCATCGTCGACTTCCACGAGAAGAACGGCGCCATGGCCACCATCGGCCTGGCCCACGTCGAGAACCCGCTCGAGTTCGGCATCGTGATCACCCACGAGGACGGCTCCATCGAGCGCTTCCTCGAGAAGCCCACCTGGGGCCAGGTGTTCTCCGACACGATCAACACCGGCATCTTCGTGCTCGAGCCGGAGATCTTCGACTACATCGAGCCCGACCGGCCCGTCGACTTCTCCGGTGAGGTGTTCCCGGCGCTGCTCGCCGACGGCAAGGCGCTCTACGGCGCCATCGCCGACGGCTACTGGGAGGACGTCGGCACCCTCGAGGCCTACGTGCGGGCCCACAAGGACATCCTCGACGGCAAGGTCGAGGTCGAGATCCCCGGGTTCGAGGTGCGCCCCGGCGTGTGGGTGGGGGAGAGCGCCGACCTGCACCCGGAGGCCACCGTCGCCGGCCCCGCGGTGATCGGCGAGAACTGCCGCATCGAGCCCGGCGCGACGATCGGCGAGTACACGGTGCTCGGCTCCAACGTGCGCGTCCGCAACGACGTGTTCCTCGAGCGCACCGTGGTCAACGACAACACCTACCTCAGCGACGGCGTTCGCCTCCGCGGCACGGTCGTGGGCCGCTCGTGCGACCTGCGCTCGGGCGTGCGCACCGAGGAGGGCGTCGTCATCGGCGACGAGTGCTTCCTCGGCGACGAGGCCCAGCTCGGCCCGGGGGTGAAGGTCTACCCCTTCAAGACCATCGAGGCCGGGGCCGTCGTCAACGAGTCGATCGTGTGGGAGTCGCGTGGCGCCCGCAGCCTCTTCGGTGGCGAAGGCGTGTCCGGCCTGGCCAACGTCGACATCACCCCCGAGTTCGCGACCCGTGTGGCCATGGCCTACGGAGGCCTCATCAAGAAGGGCTCCACCGTCATCACGTCCCGCGACTCGAGCCGTTCGGCCCGCATGCTCAAGCGGGCGATGATGGCCGGCCTCAACGGCGTCGGCGTCAACGTCGAGGACCTCGAGGTGGCGTCGGTGCCGGTGACCCGCTTCATCATGCGACGGCCCACCGCTCGGGGCGGCATCACCATCCGCCTCGACCAGGACGACCCCCAGTCGGTCGTCATCCGCTTCTTCGACGACAACGGCCTCGACATCACCGAGGAGACCCAGCGCAAGATCGAGCGGCTCTACGCCCGCCAGGACTTCCGCCGCGTCTTCCCGGGCGAGATCGGTGACATCGGCTTCGCCCCCCGGGCCCTCGAGCACTACTCGACGGCGCTCGAGTCCACCGTCGACACCTCGGCCATCCGGGCCGCGGCGTTCAAGATCGTCATCGACTACACGTACGGCTCGACCTCGTTCGCCATGCCGAACGTGCTGGCCAAGCTGGGCCTCGAGGTGCTGGCCGTCAACCCGTTCCTGTCCACTGCGGGCGTGATGCGGGCCGACATCGACGAGCACGCCCGGCGCGTGGGCGACCTCGTGCGCACCTCGGGCTCCCACCTCGGCGGCGTCATCGACCCCGACGGCGAGCAGCTCCGCCTCATCGACGACGAGGGCCACGTCCTCACCCACACCGAAGCCCTCCTCGCCATCCTCACCCTGCTGCCCGGGAACCTCTTCGGCGACCGGGTGGCCCTCCCGGTGAACACCACGATGAAGGCCGAGAAGGTGCTCGCCGACGGCGGCATCGGGGTGGCCTGGACCAAGCTCTCCAACTCGGCCCTGATGGACGCGGCCACCGAGCCCGGCGTGGGGTTCGCCGGCAACCAGAGCGGCAACTTCATCCTCCCCGGCTTCATGCCCGGCTTCGACGCCGCCGCCACCTTCGTGAAGGTGCTCGACCTCCTGGCCAAGCACGAGCGGCGCCTCTCCGACGTGGTCGCCGACCTGCCCCGCACCAACGTGGTGCACGAGCAGGTCGTCACCCCGTGGGAGCAGAAGGGCGCGGTGATGCGCACCCTCATGGAGCAGAGCAAGGACCGCGAGGTCGTGCTCGTCGACGGCGTCAAGGTCGTGCACGACGGCGGCTGGGCGCTCGCCCTGCCCGACCCGGAGGAGCCCGTCACCCACATCTGGGCCGAGGGCACCTCCGGCGACAGCGCCCGGCGCCTCGCCGAGGAGTACGCCCGCCGGATCCGCCAGATGGTCCGCTGAGCGGTGCGCCGAGCGACCCTCGACGTCCACCTGAGGCTTCGCGTGCCCGCGACCGCATCACCCGTGTCCGGGTCGAGGGTCTTCGGGTAGCGTGCGGCCCATGCAGCTGCCCGACGACCTCCGCTACTCCTCCGACCACGAATGGGTCCGGCTCGAGGACGGCAAGCTGAGGCTCGGCATCACCGACTACGCGCAGGACGCGCTCGGTGACGTCGTCTACGTCGAGGTCCCCGAGGTGGGCGTCGCGGTCGAGGCCTTGGCCAAGGTGAGCGAGGTCGAGTCCACCAAGTCGGTGTCCGACATCTACGCACCGGTGGCGGGCACGGTCGTCGCGGTCAACGCCGACCTCGCCGACAGCCCCGAGCGCCTCAACGACGACCCCTACGGCGAGGGCTGGATCTGCGTCATCGAGCCCGCCGACCCGAGCTCGGTCGAGTCCCTGCTCGACGTCGAGGCCTACCGGCGGTTGATCGAAGGGTCGTGACGGGGGTGGGCGAGGTCTTCTGCAACAACTGCGGTCATCGGAACCCGCTCGGGTCGAACTTCTGCTCGTCCTGTGGCGCGGTCCTCGAGTCCGTCTCGCCCGAGAACACCACGATCACCTTCCACCCCGTCTCCCCGGCCGACCCGGTCGAGGAGGAGGTCAGCCTCCCGCTCGAGGAGATGCCCGACGACGTCGGCATGCTCCTGGTGCGCCGTGGCCCCAAGGCGGGCAGCCGCTTCGCCCTCGACAAGGACGTCGTCACCGCCGGGCGCCACCCCGACTCCGACATCTTCCTCGACGACATCACCGTGTCGCGTCGCCACGCCGAGATCCGTCGCACGGCCGACGGCGGCTACGAAGCCTGCGACACGGGGTCGCTGAACGGCACCTACCTCAACCGTGAGCGCATCGACACCGCCGCGCTCGGCAACGGCGACGAGCTGCAGATCGGCAAGTTCAAGTTGGTCTTCTTCCAAGGGGCGGGCGACGAGGAGTCATGACCACCGAACGCACCCACCTCTCGATCGGGGAGGTGCTCTCGCTGCTGCAGCCCGAGTTCCCCGACATCACCATCTCGAAGATCCGCTTCCTCGAGAGCCAGGGGCTCCTCGACCCGGAGCGCACGCCGTCGGGATACCGCAAGTTCCACGACGACGACATCGAGCGCCTGCGCTGGATCCTCACCCAGCAGCGTGACCACTTCCTGCCCCTGAAGGTCATCAAGGACCGCCTGGCGTCCGGCGACCTCGGCTCGGGCACCCCCGAGGGCGTCCTGCCCCTGGCCGCCGAGAGCCCGGCTGCCGCCGAGGGCCAGGCCGTCGCCGCGCCCGGCGCGGTCGCCACCATCGCCGAGCCCCAGGGCGACGCGGCCGAGCGGCCGTCGGCGTCTCCGGAGCCGTCCCGGCCGTCCGAGCCCGCAGCCCCCGCCACGTCGAACGGTCGAGGCACCGGCGGAGACCCGTCCGGCAACGGCGCCACGCCCGAGCCGGCCCCGGCTGCTGACCCCACCGACGAGGCCCCGGCCGACGACGAGCCGTCCACGGTCGCCGCCGCCGGCCACGACCGCGCCCAGGCGGTCGGCCGCCTGGTCGAGGGCCCCCCGGAGCCCGAGCCCGAGGTCGTCGAGGAGCCGGCGGCCGACGAGGTGCCCACCAAGGGCCGCCGTCGCCACCCCACCGGCCACCAGCCCGGTGCCCCCACGCCCGAGCCCGGCGACGAGCCCGAGGCCGCCGACCACGGAGGTGTGGTCCTCACCCTCGACGAGCTCGTCGAGCGCAGCGGCATGAGCGCCCGCGAGATCGGTGAGCTCGAGCGCTTCGGGCTCATCACCGGTGAGACCGACGGCCAGGACACCGTGTACGACGAGGAGGCGCTCGTCGTCGCCCGCCTCGCCGCCGGCTTCAACCGCTACGGCATCGAGCCCCGCCACCTGCGCATGTACAAGGTCGCCGCCGAGCGCGAGGCCGGGCTGTTCGAGCAGCTCATCAGCCCCCTGCTGAAGCAGCGACGGGCCTCGGCCCGCCAGCAGGCCGTCGAGATGCTCGAGGACCTCGCCGAGCTGGCCGACGACCTGCGTGCGGCCATGGTCCGCAGCGCCCTGCGCGACTACCTCGGCGGGTCCTGAGCCACCCCCACAGAGGGCCCCTGTCTCTTATACACATCTGACGCTGCCGACGAAGAGGATAGTGGGGGGG
>CAMFLJ010000212.1 GCA_945957335.1 uncultured Actinomycetes bacterium
CACGGGTGAGCCCAGGACCATCCACACGCTGCGGCGGACCCGACGGATGGCGCCGCTGCGGCTCCAGTTGCGGACGGTGTCGGGCCCGAGCCCGTGCTCGAGCCCCTGTGCCGTGGTGAAGAGGCCGTGCTGTTCGCCGGCGAGGCTGAGGAGCGCGATGCGCGCGTCGGTGTTCATGGTGCGATTCCACCAAGCACCTGTGACAGTCCCACGCAACAGCCCGTTCTCGTGGAGCTTTCCTGTCGCCGGTGACAGGAAAGCTCCACAAGAACGGCCGGTGCAAAACGCATGCCAGAACGGGAGAGGGGGCCGGCCCGGGTGGGCCGGCCCCCTCTCGCGGAAGGCGTGGGTGGGAGGTGGGGCTACTCGATGACGACGACGACGTCGCCGGAGCCGACGGAGTCGCCGGGGGCCACCTTGATCTCCTTGACCGTGCCGGCCTTGTCGGCGGCGATGTTGTTCTCCATCTTCATCGCCTCGAGCACGCACACCGTGGCGCCCTGCTCGACCTCCTGGCCGACCTCGACGAGCACCTTCACGATCGTGCCCTGCATCGGGACCGTGACCGCTCCGGAGCCGCCGCCGGCACCCGCGCCGCCCGAGGCAGCCGAGCGTCGGGGACGGGCGGCACCGCCACCGGCCGAACCCGCGGCGCCGGCGGCCACGACGGCACCGGCCTGCGACTCGGGCACGAACACCTTGACGGCGAAGCGCTTGCCGTTGACCTCGACGTCGACGTCGCGCTGCACCTTGGCCTCGGTCTCGCCGTCACCCGTGGAGGGGGCGGCGCTGACGCCGGTGAGGTCGAGCACGTCCTCGACCCACTTGGTGGAGTGCTTGGCCTCCTGGAAGTCGGAGTGCTCGAGGATGGCGATGTCGGCCGGGATCGTGGTGGCGATCCCGTCGATGCGGAACTCGCGCAGCGCCCGCAGGGTGCGGCGGATGGCCGTCGGCCGGTCCTCGCCCCAGCAGATGAGCTTGCCGACGAGGTTGTCGTAGTACTGGCTGACGGTGTCGCCGGACTCGTAGCCGCCGTCCCAACGGGTGCCGAAGCCGGCCGGCGGGACGATCGTGTCGATGTGGCCGGGGGAGGGCAGGAACTTGCCCTCGGCCGGGTCCTCGGCGTTGATGCGGATCTCGATGGCGTGGCCCGAGAGCTCGATGGAGTCCTGGGTGAACGACAGCGGCAGGCCCGAGGCGACCCGGATCTGCTCGGCCACGAGGTCGATGCCCGACACCATCTCGGTGACGGGGTGCTCGACCTGGAGGCGGGTGTTCATCTCGAGGAAGTAGAACTCGCCGTCCTGGTAGAGGAACTCGACGGTGCCGGCGTTGTAGTAGCCGCAGGCCTTGGCGACCTTGACGGCGGCCTCGCCCATGGCCTGGCGCACGTCGGCGGGGAACTCCGGTGCCGGGCTCTCCTCGACGAGCTTCTGGTGGCGGCGCTGGGCGGAGCAGTCGCGCTCGGCCACCCACACGCAGTTGCCGTGCGTGTCACCGATGATCTGCATCTCGATGTGGCGGGGCCAGGTGAGGTAGCGCTCGACGTAGCACTCGTCGCGGCCGAAGCCCTTGAGCGCCTCGCTCTTGGCCGACTCGAAGGCCTCGGGGGCCTCCTCGGCGGAGCGCACCACGCGCATGCCGCGACCACCGCCGCCGTAGGCGGCCTTGATGGCGATGGGCCAGCCGAACTCCTCGCCGAAGGCGATGACCTCGCTGGCGTCGTTCAGGAACTCGGTGGTGCCGGGCACGCCCGACACGCCGGCCTCCTGGGCGGCGATGCGGCTGGAGACCTTGTCACCCATGACGGTGATGGCCTCGGGCGGCGGGCCGATGAACGTGACGCCCATCTCGGTGATGGCCTTGGCGAAGTCGGTGTTCTCCGAGAAGAAGCCGTAGCCGGGGTGGACCGCGTCGGCGCCGCTGCGCTTGATCACGTCGAGGATGGCCTCGGTGTTCAAGTAGCTCTCGGCGGCCGTCTGCCCCCCCAGTGCGTAGGCCTCGTCGGCGAGGCGGACGTGCAGGGCGTCACGGTCGAGATCGGAGTACACGGCCACCGTGGCGATGCCCATCTCCTGGCAGGCACGGATGACACGGACAGCGATCTCGCCGCGGTTGGCGATGAGGACCTTGTTGAGCACGCCATATGGTGGCACGCATGGAGGGGTCCTTCGCCACACGAGCCGTCGACGGAACCAGGTTCAGCGATGTGCGCTGGGTCGCGGACACCGGGTCGACCAACAAGGACCTGCTCGAGGAGGCCGCCGCGGGTGCCCCCGAGGGCATCGTGCTGGTCGCCGACCACCAGACCGCGGGGCGCGGCCGACTCGACCGAACGTGGTCCGCGCCGCCCGGGGCGTCCCTGCTCGTGTCGGTGCTGCTGCGACCGTCGGTGGCCCCCGAGCACGCCTTCCTCGTCACCGCCGCGGGTGCGGTGGCCGCGTGCCAGGCGTGCAGCGAGGTCGCCGCGGTGTTCCCGGGCATCAAGTGGCCCAACGACCTCGTGATCGTCGCCGGCGACCGCTTCGCCGGTCGCAAGCTCGCCGGGATCCTCGCCGAGTCGGTCGTGTCCGACGGCCGCATCTCGGCGGTGGTGCTCGGCATGGGCCTCAACGTGAACTGGCCCGAGGTGCTCCCGCCCGAGCTCGCGTCGATCGCCGTCGCCCTCGACCACGTCGTCGGCCACCCGGTCGATCGCGAGAAGCTCCTCGTGGCGTGGCTGCGCCACCTCGAGGGCTGGCTCGACCGGCTCGGCACCGACGAAGGCCGCGAGCTGCTGATGCTCAGGGTGCGCGAGATGTCGGCCACGCTCGGGCGCCCGGTGCGCGTCGAGCTCCCCGACGGCACCTTCGAGGGCACGGCCGTCGACGTGGGCCCCGAGGGCCACCTGCTGGTGGTCGACGATGCCACCGGTGACGTCGTCGAGGTCACCGTGGGCGACGTCGTCCACCTCCGCCACCGCACCTGACGGCGTGGCCCGCCGGCCGCCGGTGTGGGGCGTGGCCCGAGGCGGGGATCAGCCGGCTGCGGCGTCCGCGGCCTCGGCCGAGCGGAACGCCGCCAGCGCGTCGACGGCGAAGGGACCACCGACGACCGGGACCGGGCGGCCGTCGATCGCCGCGACCGGGCGCACACCGGCCACCGAGGAGGTGAGGAACACCTCGGTGGCCTCGTCGAGGCGGTCGAGGGCGATGTCGGCATCCTCGGCCAGCCCGGCCTCGAGCAGCACCTCCCGGACGATGCCGCCCAGGCACCCGCTGTCGGTCGACGGGGTGACGCGGCGCCCGTCGAGCACCAGGAACACGTTGGCGGTGAGCGCCTCGCTCACCCGGCCCCGGGTGTCGCCGAGGAGGGCGTCGTCGGCGCCCGCGGCCTCGATGCGGGCCTGGATCACGGCCGCCTCGGCGTAGCTCGTCGACTTCACGCCGACGAGGGGCCCCCGGTCGTTGCGCGCGAACGGCACGGTGAGGACCGAGACCGGGGCGGCGACGCCGGCCGGCACCACCAACGGCGCCGCGGTGACGAGCACGGTGGGGTGCGGCCCGCGGCGGAGGCCGCCGGGGCCGGGGCCTCCGGTGACGGTGATGCGCAGGCGGGCGTCGGGCGCGCCGCACGCGGCGACGACCTCGTCGACTGCCGCAGCGAGCAGGTCGACGCCGACGGGTGCCATCGCCATCGCCTGCATCGAGCGGGCGAGGCGGGCCATGTGGCGGTCCCAGAACCCGGGCCGCCCGCCGCGCACGAGCAGCGTCTCGAACACGCCGTCACCGACGGTGAGGCCGTGGTCGTCGACGCGGATCGCCGCGGCGTCGGCCTCGACGATGCGGCCGTCGAGCCACGCCACCGGGCGACCGGCCCCGCCGCTCACGTCGGCCCCGGCGAGGCGACGGCGAGGAGGCGCGCCGCCTTCAGCTCGGTCTCCGCCCACTCGTCGGCGGCGGTCGAGTCCCACGTGATGGCACCACCGGTGCCGAGGCAGAGGCGTCCCTCGTCGACCCAGAACGTGCGGATCGCGACGTTGAGCTCTCCCTCGCGACGGTCGGCGTCGACCCACCCGACGGCTCCGCAGTAGGGCCCGCGGGCGACGGGCTCGAGCCGGTCGATGTGCTCGAGGGCGGCGAGCTTGGGTGCGCCCGTGACCGACCCCGGCGGGAACGTGGCGTCGAGCAGCTCGGCCCACCCCACGCCGGGCCTGAGCTCGCCCTCGACGGTGCTCACCAGGTGGACGAGGCCGGGGTGGTCCTCCTCGGCCAGCAAGGCGGGCACCCGGATCGAGCCGGGCACGCACACCCGGCCCAGGTCGTTGCGCACCAGGTCGACGATCATCACGTTCTCGGCGCGGTCCTTGTCGGTGAACGCCACCCCGGGCGCCGTGGTGCCCTTGATCGGGGCGGAGCGCACCCGGGAGCCATGGCGGGAGAGGAACAGCTCGGGCGACGCCGAGGCGACCCGGACCCCCGCCTCGGGCAGCTCGATCACCGCGGCGTACGGGGCCGGGTTGCCGGCGGCGAGGGCGCTGCCGAGGGCGAGCATCGAGGCCCCGGCCGGCAGGGGCGCGCTCAACCGGCGGGTGAGGTTCACCTGGTAGACGTCACCGGCGGCGATCGCTTCGCGCACGGTCCCGACCCGTTCGGCGAAGGCGGCTGCGTCGAGCGACGAGCTCCACGCACCCTGGTCGGGGCCGACCCACGGCCGCGGCGGCCGGGGCATGGCACCCGTCGGCCGGGCCCGCTCGAAGCGGGCGCACACGGGCGGGCCGTCGAAGGGCAGGACCACCGCCCACCAGCCCGACGAGTCGAGCGCGCCGAGGTCGTCGGTGAGGTCGACGAGGCCGCTCGCGACACGACCACCGACCACGGCGAGGCAGTCGAGGTCTCGTGCACGCGCGGCGGTGGGGAGGGGGCTCACGACGACCGCGAGCCTAGGGCGCGCCGTCGTGGGGCCGTCCCGCCGGGACCGAGCCCGCGACCGGCGGCGACCGTCAGCGACCGGAGGCGACGGGACCCTGCCGGGGGTGCCCGGGTGGGGGAGGGGTGCTCCGGTAACCTGCCGCCCGTGCGTCGCCCCCATCGCACGTGGCCCCAGCGGCTGCTGCTCACCCTCAACATCGCGCTCGTGCTGGTGTGCCTCGTGGCCGCCGGTGGGGTCTGGTGGACCTACCACCAGGCCAGCGCCCTGCCGCGCATCGACGTCGGCGCGTCGCTCTCGCCCACCGTCGCTGCGGGTGAGCCGCAGAACATCCTGCTCGTCGGCATCGACGACGGCTCGGGCCTCCAGGCCGGCGACCCCGTCCTGCGCGGCCGCACCGCCACCCTCAACACCGACACGGTGATGATCATGAGGGTCGACCCGCAGACCAAGCAGGCCGCGCTGCTCTCGCTGCCCCGCGACCTCTACGTCGACCTCGCCGGTGGCGGCAAGGGCCGCATCAACACCGCCCTCGCGCTCGGTGGCCCGGAGCGCCTGATCGAGACGATCAAGCAGGACTTCGGCATCCCGATCAACCACTACGCCATGGTCGACTTCCACGGCTTCGAGGCCCTCGTCTCGGCCGTCGGCGGCGTGCCCGTGTACTTCAACTACCCCTCGCGCGACCAGAACACGGGCCTGTTCCAGTACGACCCCGGCTGCGTCACCCTCGACGGCGACCAGGCCCTCGCCTACGCCCGCTCGCGCCACTTCGAGATCCAGCGCACGCCGAACGGCAAGTGGCAGGAGGACCCCTCCAGCGACTTCGGCCGCATCACCCGCCAGCAGCAGTTCATCAAGGCCGCGCTGCGCAAGGCCGTGGCGAAGGGCGTCCGCAACCCGTTCGTCCTCAAGGACCTCGTCGGGATCGCCCAGAAGAACGTCACCCTCGACACCGAGTTCTCCATCCAGGACCTGGTCGACCTCGGCATGCAGTTCCGCGACTTCGATCCCGACCAGCTCGTCACCTACACCCCGCCGGCCACCGGGAAGATGGTCGGCGCGATGAGCGTGCTGATCCTCGACACCGAGGCGGCCCAGCCGGTGTTCGACGTGTTCCGTGGCACCGCCCCGATCCCAGGCGACCAGGCCTCGTCGAGCACCTCCACGACGGCTCCGGCCGGGGGCGGCTCCACCTCGTCCTCGACCCTCGGGCCCACCACCACGACCACCGCGCCGCCCTCGACGACCACCACCGTGAGCCCGTTCGTGCCGACCGCCCCCGAGGGCGAGTCCTGCAGCTAGCGGGCCGTCGGGGCGTCGAGCGGTCAAGGCCCGCCCCCAGAGGCCGATACCTTCATCCGAGGAAAAGGACGGGAGCGGGATGGAGAGTCGAGTAGCGGTCATCGGCACCGGGTACGTCGGGCTGACCACGGGCGCGTGCTTCGCGCACCTGGGTCACGCCGTCACCTGTGCCGACATCGACGTGGAGAAGGTCGAGCGGCTCACCCGGGGCGAGATCCCGATCCACGAGCCGGGGCTCGAGGAGATCGTGCGCGCCGGGATCGACTCCGGCAAGCTCCGCTTCACTGCCGACCCGGTCGAGGCGGCCCGTGACGCCGACTTCGTCTACCTGTGCGTCCCGACGCCCCAGGGCAACGACGGCTCGGCCGACCTCAGCTACCTCGAGGCCGCGGCCCGCCAGGTCGGGCCCCACCTGCGCTCGGACGCCATCGTCGTCAACAAGTCCACCGT
>CAMFLJ010000213.1 GCA_945957335.1 uncultured Actinomycetes bacterium
GAGAACCACCTTGTCCGACCAGGCGACCACCGAGACGGCCGACGCCGTCAGCCCCCCCGAGTCCACCGAGCCCGTCGTCGACGCCACGCCGGCCGACACCGCTCCCGCCGGGATGGGCAGCTTCGACGCCGAGGGGCGCTACGTCCCCCGCCAGGTCACCGAGGACGATCTCGGCGGTCTCTCCCTCGACGAGGCCTACACCGCCTCCATGGTCGAGGTCGAGGACGGCCAGATCGTGCAGGGCACCGTGGTCAAGGTCGACCGCGACGAGGTCCTCCTCGACATCGGCTACAAGTCCGAGGGCGTCATCCCCTCCCGCGAGCTCTCGATCCGCAACGACGTCGACCCGGCCGAGATCGTCGCCCTGGGCGACGAGGTCGAGGCCCTCGTCCTCCAGAAGGAGGACAAGGAAGGTCGCCTCGTCCTGTCGAAGAAGCGGGCCCAGTACGAGCGGGCCTGGGGCACGATCGAGCAGATCAAGGAAGACGACGGCGTCGTCTCCGGCCCGGTCATCGAGGTCGTCAAGGGCGGCCTGATCCTCGACATCGGCCTCCGCGGCTTCCTCCCCGCCTCGCTCGTCGAGCTGCGCCGGGTCCGCGACCTCGCCCCCTACGTCGGTCGCACGCTCGAGGCCAAGATCATCGAGCTCGACAAGAACCGCAACAACGTCGTCCTCTCCCGCCGGGCCTGGCTCGAGGAGACCCAGAAGGAGCAGCGCGAGGACTTCCTCGCCAACCTCAAGCCCGGCGAGGTCCGCCGCGGCGTGGTGTCCTCGGTGGTCAACTTCGGTGCGTTCGTCGACCTCGGCGGCATGGACGGCCTCGTCCACGTGTCCGAGCTGTCCTGGAAGCACGTCGACCATCCCGGCTCGGTCGTGCAGGTCGGCGACGAGATCGACGTCCAGGTGCTCGAGGTCGACCTCGACCGCGAGCGCATCAGCCTGTCGCTCAAGGCCACCCAGCAGGACCCGTGGCAGGAGTTCGCCTCCGCCCACCAGGTCGGCGAGCTCGTCTACGGCCGGGTCACCAAGCTGGTGCCCTTCGGTGCGTTCGTGCAGGTCGGCGACGGCATCGAGGGCCTCGTCCACATCTCGGAGATGTCGGCCCACCACGTCGACCTCCCCGAGCAGGTCGTCACGCCGGGCGAGGAGCTGTGGGTCAAGATCATCGACCTCGACCTCCAGCGCCGCCGCATCAGCCTGTCGATCAAGCAGGCCGCCGAGGGTGGCATCGTGGCCGCCGAGTACCAGGAGCACTTCGGCGAGCACGCCTACGACGACGAGGGCAACTACATCGGTGGCGAGTCCACCGAGGCCCAGGAGGCGTGGGCCGAGTACTACGCCGAGCACCCCGAGGAGGCCCCCGGGGCCGCCGAGGGCGGCGAGGCCGAGGCCACCGAGGCCGTCGCCGACGAGGCCCCTGCGGAGCCCACCGAGTGAGCCCCGCCGGCTCCGCCAGGAGCCGGTGAGCCCCTCCTCGACGAGGGCACGACGAACGACCGACAGTGGCGGCGCTCCGGCGCCGCCACTGCCGCGCCCGGGCCCGTTCCCCCTGGCCACGGGCCCGATCGGGGGCCTCGGAGGTCGCCCACGCACGTGGGTGGGTCGCCCACGGCGAGTGCTTGTCACGATCCGCGCCAGCATTTCCGCTAAGTAGAGGGGCAACTTCGGCCGAAGGAGGGATGGCTGGAATGCCACGTGGGTCTCCCGCCCACGCCGAAGAACGTCCCCCGCGGCCGCCCGACACGGGCAGCCCGTCACCGAACCGAACCAGGAAGAGGTCGAGGTGAGCTCGCGCCGAACGCTGATCCTCGTTGGAGCCATCGCCCTCGGCCTCGTTGCCGCACTGTTGTTGTTCAACTACGTGCGTGGCATCGAGGACCGGGCCAACAACAACGCCAAGCGGGTCGACGTCTACGTCGCGAAGACCGACATCCCCCGGGGCACCCCGGGTGAGACCGCGGCCTCCGGCGGGGCGATCGGCACGGCGAAGATCCCCCAGGAGTTCCGCCCCGCCAGCGCCATCACCACCACCGACGAGATCCAGAAGAAGGTGGCGCTGTTCAACATCCCGCAGAACACGCCCATCGTCCAGGACATGTTCGTCGACCCGGCGCAGACCCAGATCAGCTTCCGTCAGCGCCTGAAGAACCCCGAGCAGGTCGCCATCACGATCTCCGTCGACCAGGTGCACGGCGTGGCCGGCTTCCTCGTCCCCGGTGACGAGGTGAACATGATGGTCATCGAGAAGCCCCAGGACGGCGGCGGTGGCTTCGTCTCGGGCAAGGCCCGGTACCTCTACCAGAAGGTGCAGATCCTCGCCGTGGGCCAGAGCACGCTGCTCTCCCCGGGTGAGCAGGCCACGTCGAGCAGCGGCAGCACCGCCGCCAACGCCGGCAACTCGGGCCTCATCACCTTCAACGTCCCGCCGGAGGCCGCCGCCTGGATCGCGTCGGCCCAGAACAGCGGCACGATCTACCTTTCGCTGGTGGCCGAGGACTACGTCCCGAAGCCGCTGCCCCCGATCGACACCAACACCCTGCCGGGCGAGAGCGGCCAGCTGACGCCGTACGGCCCCCAGGGCAACCAGAACTAGGACGCGAGGAGCGAGACCAGTGAACCGACCGTTCTCCGGCAACCCAGGCGAGGGACAGCCGCAGGTCGACGCGGGCGCCGGCGGCGGAGGTGCACCGCGCACCCTCGTCGCCGTGGTCTGCTCCGACCAGGCCGTCGCCGCCCGCCTGGCGATGCTGGTGGGGGTCGGTACCGCGTCGTACACCACGATCGACGAGTTCGCCGCCCGGCTCGACGGCAACCCCGTCGTGGCCATCCTCGGCCCGTCGTTCGTCGACCCCATCGAGCTCACCGCGGCCGAGCAGCTGCTCGCGGCGCGGCGCGAGGTCGCCGCGGTCATGATCACCGACGAGCTCAGCACCGACCTGCTCCAGCGGGCGCTGCGGGCCGGCGTGAAGGACGTCCTGCAGTCGCCGGTCGAGGCCAACGACCTCCTGATGGCGGTCGAGCGGGTGGGCCGCACCATCGGTCCGGTGAGCGGTGTGATGGCCCCGGCGTCGCCCGAGGGCGGCGAGGACGGCGAGCTCGGCCGGGTCGTCATGGTCTTCTCGACCAAGGGCGGCTCGGGCAAGTCGGTCATCGCCTCGAACCTGGCGGTCCTGCTCGCCCAGCGCAGCGACCGACCCGTCGTGCTCGTCGACGCCGACCTCCAGTTCGGCGACGTCGCGGTGATGCTCAAGCTCACGCCCCAGCACACGATCGTCGACGCCGTCAGCTCCCTCGAGCGCCTCGACGCCACCCTCATGCGCGACCTGCTCGTCGAGCACAGCCCGGAGGGCCTGCTCGTGCTGCCGGCGCCCCTCGAGCCCGCGTTCGCCGACCAGATCGGCGCCTCGGAGATGGTGCGCATCGTCGAGATGCTCCGCACCTTCGCCGGCTACGTGATCATCGACACCCCGGCGTACTTCAACGACGTGGTGCTGGGCCTCATCGAGGTCTCCGACGACGTGCTGCTCGTCGCCGGCATGGACATCCCCAACATCAAGAACGTCAAGATCGGGCTCCAGACCCTCCGGCTGCTCAACACGCCGATGGACAAGCTGCGCCTGATCCTGAACCGGGCCAACTCCAAGGTCCGCCTCGACGCCTCCGAGGTCGAGCGCACGCTCGGCGTCAAGGCCGACGCGCTCATCCCGAGCGACATCGTCGTGCCC
This sequence comes from uncultured Actinomycetes bacterium, assembly GCA_945957335.1. Classification (GTDB taxonomy): domain Bacteria; phylum Actinomycetota; class Acidimicrobiia; order Acidimicrobiales; family Acidimicrobilacustridaceae; genus CAMFLJ01. The sequence goes on from CAMFLJ010000213.1 coordinate 3,727, forward strand.
CAGGCGGTCAACCGGGGCGAGCCCGTCGTCTACTCCGCACCCCGCTCGCCGGTGGCCAAGGCCTTCGAGGACCTCGCCGACGAGTTCATCCCCAGCCAGTCGAAGAAGCGGCGGAAGTGACCGCGACGCGGTCCTCCTGAAACCCCCCACGAGGAGAGGCGACGATGTCGCTCTACAAGCGTCTCCACGACGTCCAGGGAACCCCCGAGGCGAATACGCCTCGTCGCGACCCGATGATGGACGAGCTGCGGCAGCGCATCCACCACCACCTGATCGAAGAGCTCGGCCCGATCCTCTACGACAAGCGCCTGTCGGAGGACGACCTGCGCCGTCGGGTCAACGAGCAGCTGCACGCCGCGCTCGCCCAGGAGCGCGCGCCGCTGTCGGCGGCCGACAAGGCCCAGCTGATCCAGGACGTCGCCGACGACATCCTCGGCTACGGCCCCATCGACCGCCTCCTCAAGGAGGACGACGTCTCCGAGGTCATGGTCAACGGCCCCGACAACGTCTACGTCGAGCGCAACGGCAAGCTCGAGAAGGACCCCGTCACCTTCGTCGACGACGTCCACCTGCGGCGCATCATCGACAAGATCGTGGGCGAGGTCGGCCGTCGCATCGACGAGGCGAACCCCCTCTGCGACGCCCGCCTGCCCGACGGCTCCCGCGTCAACGCCGTCATCCACCCCCTCGCCATCGGCGGCCCGTTCCTCACGATCCGGAAGTTCTCCAAGGAGAAGCTCCAGATCGACGACCTCATCCGCTACGGCACGCTGAACGCCCACGCCGCCCGCTTCCTGCAGGCCTGCGTGGTCGGGCGCCTCAACGTGATCGTCTCCGGCGGTACCGGCACCGGTAAGACGACGACCCTCAACGTGCTGTCGTCGTTCATCCCCTCCGACGAGCGCATCGTCACCGTCGAGGACGCCAAGGAGCTCCAGCTCCACCAGGACCACGTCCTCGCCCTCGAGGCCCGCCCGGCCAACATCGAGGGCCGCGGCGAGATCACGATCCGCGACCTCGTCAAGAACTGCCTGCGCATGCGGCCCGACCGCATCGTGGTCGGCGAGTGCCGTTCCGGTGAGGCCCTCGACATGCTCCAGGCCATGAACACGGGCCACGACGGCTCGATCACCACGGTCCACTCGAACAGCCCCCGTGACACCCTGGCCCGCCTCGAGACCCTCGTCCTCATGGCCGGCTTCGACCTGCCGGTGCGGGCCATCCGCGAGCAGATGGCCTCGGCCCTCGACTGCATCGTGCACCTCAGCCGCCTCCGTGACGGCACCCGCCGCATCACCCACATCACCGAGGTGCAGGGCATGGAGGGCGACGTCATCACCCTCCAGGACATCTTCCTGTTCGACTTCGGCATGGGCGTCGACGAGCACGGTCGCTTCAAGGGCCACCTCAAGGCCACCGGCGTCCGCCCGAAGTTCGCCGAGAAGCTCGCCGACTACGGCATCCGCCTCGGCCAGGAGGTCTTCCAGCCGGAAGGCTTCGCCCGCCGGGCGATGGCCTGAGCACCGGAGCCGACGTGCGCCGCCGCCTCTCCCTCCCCGTCATCGCCTCGGCCCTCGCAACGGCCCTGGTGCTGCTGATCGGCCTGATGGCAGGGTCGACCGCGCCCGCCGGCGCGGCCGGTGGCGACGCGCTCCAGATCCGCCGGGTCGACACCACCGACCCGGCCGCCTCGACGATGCAGGTGCTCTACACCGGCAACCCGTCCGACATGCGCGACGCGGTGCTCACCGACAACGGCAACGACGCCGGCTCGGGCACCCCGCGGGCGCTCTCGGGCTCGGCTCGCATCGCGGTGGCCCTGGTGTTCGACACCTCGAGCGCGATGGACGACAGCGGGGCGCTGGTCTCGGCCAAGGAGGCCGCCCGGGCCTGGATCAACGGGCGCACCGCCGAGGAGAAGGCCAACCAGCTCGTCGGCGTCTGGACCGCGGCGGCCCAGGCCACCCAGATCCAGAGCCCCACCGCCGACACGGCGCGCATCCTCTCCGCCATCGACCGCGTGGCGCCCCCGGCCGACGCGGGCACCAACGAGAAGACCGCGCTGTGGGGCTCGATCCGCCTGGCGGCCGACGCGATGGCCGGGAACCCCCGCTACCAGGCCAACGTCGTGGTGATGACGTCGTCAGGTGACACCGTGGGCGGCTCCCGCTCCACCGCCAACGGCGCCGTCGCCAACGCCGGGGCCAGCATCTTCGCGGTGCAGCTCACCGGCAAGGGCAACTTCGGCTCGCTCGACGCCATGGTCGGCGCCAACGGCGGCCTCGTCCTCAGCACCGACACCGGCACCAGCCTCGGCAGCCTGGTCGGCCAGGTGGGCGTCACGATCGACCAGCAGCAGTTCGAGGTGCCGTTCCGGCCCACCACCGAGCTCGGGTCGGTGGCCGACCTCCAGCTCCAGGTGTCCGACCAGAGCGCGAAGGCGTCCGTGGTCGTCGGCTCGAACGTGGTCGGGGCGGACAGCCTCGACCCCACGGTCACGAGCAGCGCCGGCGGCGTCAGCGTGCTCCAGGGCCCGCTCGGCCTCGTGCTCCTGGTCGTGGTGGTCGCCATCGCCGGCATCGCCCTCGCCTACGGCGTGATCATGATCTTCGTGCGGGAGGACCGCCTCGCAACGGTGCTCCAGCCCTACGACGACGCCCTCGCGAGCGGCCCCTCCGACATCGACGACGAGGAGGCGAGCGGCCTGGCCCGCACCGCCTTCGTCCAGCGGGCCGTCGCCATCACCGAGCAGGTCGCCGAGCAGCGGGGCATCCTCAGCCGCACCGAGGCCTCGCTCGAGCGGGCGAACCTCCCGCTGCGCGCCGGTGAGGGCCTCTTCTTCTACGCCGCCCTCGTGGTGGTGGCCACGCTGCTCAGCCTGGTGCTGTTCAACTCGGTCATCCTCGGCC
>CAMFLJ010000214.1 GCA_945957335.1 uncultured Actinomycetes bacterium
CGCCGGGCTCGTGGTGCGGGCTCGCCGCGTTCTCACCGGCGGCGACGATGGCGAAGTTCACGCGTTGGTGGCCCTCGGCGAGGATCCGACGGCCCAGGTCGGCGGAGACCTCGGCCTCGGTGCGGCCGACCAGGGGGATGCGACCGGCCTGCAGCTCGGCGGCGATGCGGTCGACGGCCGACGCGGCCCGGCGCAGGGCTTCGACCTCGTGCGGGTCCTTGACCTCGCGGAGCGGGCCGATGACCTCGGAGGTCGTGGTGAAGGTGGTGGCGGGGCGGGCCCGCTGCAGGGCCACCAGGAACTGGGCCCAGGTGCGGTTGCCGATGGCGGCCGTCGAGGCCGCGCCGAGCAGCTCGGCCACGATCGCCACGGGGTCGTCGGTCTCGCCCCACGAGCGGATGCGGAACACGTCGGGCCGTTCGACCACCCGGGGCACCTCGAGGGCGGGGATCACCAGGGTGGCGACACCGTCGCGGGGCACCACCAGCATGGTGAGCCGCTCGAGGGGCATGGCCTCGTAGCCGATCAGCCACGGCAGGTCGGGCCCGACCGACAGCAGGCAGGCGTCGAGGCGGCGCTCGGCCATGGCGGCCCTGACGCGGGCGAGTCGGTCGGCGTGCATCAGCGCCGAGGCTACCGGTCGCCCTCTCCCTCTCCCGAACCCGGCCCTCGTGCCGGAAGGCCGCTGGGCTCTCGTGGTGGGCGGGGTCGTCAGGCCGGGGTGGCGGCGACGATCGGCGCCAGGATGTCGCGCACGACCTCGAGCACCATCGGCTTCAGCTCGGCGGAGGGGGTGTCGCCGAACACCAGGGCCCCGCCGACGTCGACCATGCCGAGGACGGCCCCGAAGGCGCACGCCAACCGGACCCGGGCCTCGATCGGCAGGCCACCGTCGGCGAAGAACTCCTCGGTCCGGGTGTGGAGCTCGCGGTGCGCCTCCACGAACTCGCCGTCGCTCTCGAGGGCCATGAGGGCCGGGGCGTTGTGCTCGAGCAGGGCCCACAGCAAGCGGTTCGAGAGGATCACCCCGAGGATGCCCTCGAGCGCCGGCAGCCACGCCTCGCGGTCGCGGAAGGCGCCGTCGCGCAGCTGGGCGAGCAGCTGGTCCTGCATCGTGGCGATGGGCTCGAAGAGGGCGAGGAGGATGTCCTGCTTCGAGCGGAAGTGGTAGTAGAGCGCCGCCTTGGTGACCCCGACCTGCTCCGCGATCTCGCGCAGCGAGGTCTTGTCGTAGCCCTGCTCGCTGAAGAGGACGAGGGCGGCGTCGAGGATGTCCTGGCGGGTGTCGCTCATGGCACAGCGCATCTTACTTGACGACCGGTAAGTGACGCCATACCGTGCCGCTCGACAGTTACTTGCCGACCGGTAAGCCAGACCCGAGGCCTTCGATGACCCCTTCTCCTGCTCCTCCTTCCTCCTCCGCCGACCACCCCATCCGGGCCGAAGGCCTGGTGAAGTCGTTCGGCGACACCCACGCGGTGCGCGACGTCAGCCTCGAGGTCCCCGCCGGCACCATCCTCGGCGTGTTGGGGCCCAACGGCGCCGGCAAGACCACCACGGTGCGGATGCTCACCACGCTCAGCGTCCCCGACGCGGGGTGGGCCCGGGTCGCCGGCCACGACGTGGTGGCCGAGCCACGGGCGGTGCGCCGTCGCATCGGCGTCACCGGCCAGAACGCCACCCTCGACGAGAACCTCACCGGCCGGGAGAACCTCGAGATGGTCGCCCGCCTCGGTGGGGCCTCCCGCCCGACCGCCCGCTCCCGGGCCGTCGAGATGCTCGAGCGCTTCGAGCTCCCCCACGCCGCCGACCGGGTGGTCAAGGGCTACTCCGGCGGCATGCGCCGCCGCCTCGACCTCGCGGCCAGCCTGGTCGGCCACCCGAGCGTGCTGTTCCTCGACGAGCCCACCACCGGGCTCGACCCCACCAGCCGGGCGGGGATGTGGGACATCATCCGTGAGCTCGTCGCCGACGGCACCACCGTGCTGCTCACCACCCAGTACCTCGACGAGGCCGACCTGCTCGCCGACCGGATCGTGGTGATCGACCAGGGCACGGTCATCGCCGAGGGCACCTCCCCGCAGCTCAAGGCGCGCGTCGGTGGCGAGCGCCTCCAGCTCGTGCTCAGCGCGCCCCACCCCTCGGTGCGCGACCTGTTGGCGCCCCTCGCGGCCGGCGAGGTGGTCGTCGACGGTCGCACCGTCACCATGCCCGTCGATCCCGTCCCCGGGCTGGCCACCACGGTCGTGCGGACGCTCGACGGCGCTGGCATCACCGTCGACGACGTCGAGGTCCGGCGGCCCTCGCTCGACGACGTGTTCTTCGCCCTCACCGGCCACGCCGCCGAGCCGGTGACCGCCGACGACGACGACCCGCTGCCCGAGCTCGAAGGAGCCAACCGATGACCGCCACGACCATCCCCCTCGACGAGCCCTCCGTCGCACCCGACAGCCGGATCGGCGACTGGGTGCGCGACGTCGGGGTGATGACCCGCCGCAACCTCCTGCACATCCGACGTGAGCCGATGCAGCTCTCGGACGTCACCATCCAGCCCGCGCTGTTCGTGGTGCTGTTCGTGTTCGTCTTCGGCAGCGCGATGGTGATCCCCGGCGGCACCTACAAGGACTTCGCCATCGCCGGGATGCTCACGATGGTGATGGTCACCGCCACACCCGGGACCGCCGTCGGCATCAGCACCGACCTCCACACCGGGGTGATCGACCGCTTCCGAACGCTGCCGATGGCGCCCAGCACGATCCTCGCCGGGCGCAGCCTGGCCGATCTGCTGTCGCTGGTCCTGTGCGCCACGATCGTGGCCATCACCGGGTTCCTCATCGGCTGGCGCACCGACGCGTCGCTGCTGTCGGTGCTCGCCGGGTTCGGCCTGGTGCTGCTGTTCGCCTACGCGTTCAGCTGGCTCATGCTCTGCATGGGCATGGCCGTCACCGACCCCGAGTCGGCCCAGGCGCTGTCGTGGCTGCTGGTGTTCCCGATCGCCTTCGTGTCCTACGCCATCGTGCCCACCGAGGGCATGCCGGCGGTGCTGCGCTCGATCGCCAACTGGAACCCCCTCAGCTCGGTGTCGGCCGGGGCACGAGAGCTGTTCGGCAACCCCAACCCGGCCGCCCACTCCGGGGCGTGGCCCCTCGAGCACGCCATCCCCGTGGCGATCGGGTGGTCGCTGCTGATCCTCGCCGTCACCATCCCCGCCGCCATCCGGCTGTTCCGCCGGCGCACGGCGGACTGACCGGGGCGGCAGCGGATCCGCCCCCGAGCCCTCGGGTCAGGACGGCGCCGAGGTCAGGAGGGGTCGAGGCCGGGGAGGCCGTCGAGGCTCACCGCGTTCTTCTCGGCCCGGTACGCGGCGAGGGCCTCGTCGCCCTTGCGCCCGTTCACCTGGTCGAGGGTGGGCCGCTCCCCCGCCGGCTCCATGAACGGCACCGCGAACCCGCACGTCGTCGACACCCTCGCCACCGTCGCCGTCACCACCGCCCGGGCGCCGGGGCGTTCCGGGAACCGGTCGAGGAGCTGCTCCCACCCGACGTCACCGGGCACCACGACCGCGCCGCGGCCGTGGAGCCGCACGATTCGGGGTGGCCCCTGGAAGGCGCAGAGCATGAACGTGATGCGCCCGTTCTCCCGGAGGTGGGCGACGGTCTCGATGCCGCTGCCGGTGAGGTCGAGGTAGGCCACGGTCCGCTCATCGATCACCCGGAGGGTGTCGTAGCCCTTGGGTGAGAGGTTGACGTGGCCGCCGTCGCCGCTCGGGGCGGTGGCGACGAAGAACACCGGCTGGGCCTCGATCCAGGCGGCGAGGTCCGGGTCGATGCGGTCGCTGACGTCTCCCACCCGACCAGTGTGCCCGAGGGGGCGGGCTCAGGCCGACGGCTCGGCGGCGAGGGCGGCGGGCCCGGTGCCTGCCGCGTCGGCCGACTGGCGGGCGTGGTAGCTCGAGCGGGTGAGCGGGCTCGACTCGACGTGGGCGATGCCGAGCGACTCCCCCGCCTCCTTGTAGGCGGCGAACTGCTCGGGCGTGACCCAGCGGTCGACCGGGAGGTGGTGGGAGGTGGGCCGCAGGTACTGGCCGATCGTGACGATCTCGACGCCCACGCCGGCGAGGTCGGCCAGGGTGGCCACGATCTCGTCGTCGGTCTCGCCCATGCCCACGACCAGGCCGGACTTGGTCGTGAGCCCGGCCGCCCGGGCCCGGGCCAGCACCGCGAGCGAGCGGGCGTAGCCGGCCGAGGGGCGTGCCGCCCGCTGCAGGCGGGGCACGGTCTCGACGTTGTGGTTCAGCACGTCGGGGCGGGCGGCGAAGATCACGTCGAGGGCCTCGGCCCGGCCCCGGCAGTCGGAGATGAGCGTCTCGACCTGCACCCCCGGGGTGCGGCGCCGGATGGCCTCGATGGTGGCGGCCATGGCGCCGGCGCCCTCGTCGGCCAGGTCGTCGCGCGCCACCGTGGTGACCACGGCGAATCCCAGGCCCATGCGGGCGACGGCCTCGGCCACCCGCTCGGGCTCGGTCGGGTCGAGCGCCTCGGGCTTGCGGGTGTCGACGAGGCAGAACCCGCACGCCCGGGTGCAGCGCTCGCCGTTGATCATGAACGTGGCGGTGCCGTCGGACCAGCACTCCGAGAGGTTCGGGCAGCCCGCCTCCTCGCACACGGTGACGAGGCCGAGGTCTCGGACCGTGCGCTTGAGCTGCATCGGTCGTGCCCCCAGCGACACGCGGGCCCGCAGCCACTCGGGCTTGCGGTCGGCGATGGCGATGCCCTCACCGGCGACACCGGCCTCAGCCAGTCGGCCCCGCAGTCGCAGCGACGGGCCCTCGACCGGTGTCTCGGCGACCGCGGGCGGCGCACCGACGACCCCGTGGTCGGCCGCGCCCTTCACGGGCACGCCGGCGCCGAGGCCCCGGCTGAACGGTGACAGGTCGTCGTCGCCCGAGCGGAGGTCGCGCCACACCACGTCGGCCCGCTCGAAGGCCCGGTCGTCGGGCGCCCACCGGGCGCGCGCCCGGGCGGTGAGGGCGTCGACGACCTCGTGCATCGAGGCGTCGATGCCCTCCTCGGCCAGCGAGGTGACCGGCTTGTCGGGGATGCCGCACGGAACGATGTGGGTGAACATCGACATGTCGGGGGCCACGTTCAGGGCGAACCCGTGCATCGAGCGGCCCCGCGTGAGGCGCACCCCGATGGCGGCGATCTTGCGGGGGCGCTCGGAGCCCGGCGCCACCCACACGCCCGGGTAGTCGTGCAGGCGGCCCACGTCGGGAAGGCCCAGGTCGGTGAGCGTGTCGATCACGAGCTGCTCGACCGAGCGCACGTAGGCGACGGTGTCGGCCATGCCCCCGCCCCGCTTGCCGGGCACCGTGAGGATCGGATAGCCGACCAACTGCCCGGGCCCGTGGTAGGTGACGTCGCCACCGCGGTCGGCCCGCACCAGCTCGGCCCCCACCGACTCCGGCGGCACCAGCACGTTGGCCATGTCGGCGCGGGCGCCGAGCGTGTACACGTGCGGGTGCTCGAGCAGCAGCAGCCAGTCGTCGGCGCCGTGCTCGAACAGGGCGTGCTGGAGGTCGGCCGCCTCGCGGTAGGGCACGGTGCAGAGCCACCGCACCCGCAGCGGGCGCGCCGGTGCGACCACGGCCGGAACCGGGGCCGCGGCCATCGCTAGCTCCCCGTCCCCGGTCGGGGCACTAGAGCTCGGCCTCCCAGTCACGGGTCTCGATGATCTCCTTGACCTCGCGCATGAAGGCGGCGGCGTAGGCGCCGTCGAAGGCGCGGTGGTCCCAGCTCAGCGCGAGGAGGCCCACCGAGTGGATGGCGATCGACTCGGCGCCGTCGGCGTCGGTGACCACGACTGGGCGGCGGTGGATGCCGTCGGTCGACATGATGGCGACCTGGGGCTGGTTGATGATCGGCAGCACGAGGTAGCTGCCGAACGAGCCCGAGTTCGAGAGGGTGAACGTGCCGCCGGTGATGTCGTCGGCGCCGAGCCTCTTGGTGCGGGCCCGGGTGGCGAGCTCGTTGATGTCGCGGGCGATGGCGCGGAGCCGCTTGTCGTCGGCCTCCTGCACGACCGGGGCGAGCAGGCCCTCGAAGTCGAGGTCGACGGCGATCGAGAGGTTCACGTAGTTGTGCACGACGAGCTCGCCGTCGCCGACCGACGCGTTCATGTGCGGGAAGTCGCGCAGGGCGTCGATGACCGCACGGGAGATGAACGGGAGGTAGGTGAGGCTGAAGCCCTCCTGGGCCCGGAACGACTCGCGGTGGCGGCGGCGGGCCCGCTCGACGCCCTCGTAGTCGACCTCGACGATCGTGTAGGCGTGGGGCGAGGTGGTCTTCGACATCACCATGTGCTCGCCGGTGCGGCGCCGGATGTTGTTGAGCGGCTCGACCGTGTCCCCGGTGCCCGAGCGCGGCGCGGGCCGCTGCGTGACCAGGGCCGGCGCTGCCGGTGCCGCCCCGCCGGGGGCCCCGCTCGCGGCAGGGATGGCCGGCCGGGTGGCCGATCCGGTGGCGATGGCCTGCTCGACGTCGGCCCGCGTGATGCGACCGCCGATGCCGGTGCCGGTGATCTGCCCCACGTCGCGCTGGTGCTCGTCGATGAGCTTGCGCACGACCGGCGAC
>CAMFLJ010000215.1 GCA_945957335.1 uncultured Actinomycetes bacterium
CACGCCCGAGCTGAGCTTCGCCCCCGACCCCGCGGTGCGGGCCGGGGCGCGCATCGACGAGTTGCTCCACGTGCTCCCCGAGCCCACCGCCACCGTCGACCCCGCGGTCTACGGCGAGGTCGTGGCCGACGACGACGAGGGTGTCGAGGGCGACGGCGCGACGGAGCCGACCCCGTCGTGAGCCGGCGCCGGGGCGCCGACGGCCCCGACGGGCTGGTGGTGGTCGACAAGGAGGCGGGCTGGACGAGCCACGACGTGGTCGCCAAGTCGCGCGGCCTGCTCGGCACCCGCAAGGTGGGCCACTCCGGCACCCTCGACCCCGACGCCACCGGCGTGCTGCTGCTGGGCGTGGGCCGGGTCACGCGCCTGCTGCGCTTCCTCACCGCCCTGCCCAAGACCTACACGTGCGAGATCGTGCTCGGTGTCGAGACCTCCACCCTCGATGCCGCCGGCGAGGTGACCGCCACCCACGACATGGCGGGCACCACCTTCGAGCAGGTCACCGCGGCGGCGGCCGGGCTCACCGGCGACATCATGCAGGTGCCGCCGATGGTCTCGGCCGTGAAGGTCGACGGCAAGCGCCTCCACCAGCTCGCACGCGAGGGCATCGAGGTCGAGCGCGAGGCCCGGCCCGTCACCGTGCACCGATTCACCGTCACCCCCACCGACGACCCGCTGGTGGTCCGGGCCGAGGTCGAGTGCTCGTCGGGCACCTACGTGCGAACCCTCGCCGCCGACCTGGGCGCCGCGCTCGGCGGGGGAGCGCACCTGCGCGAGCTGCGGCGCACCGCCATCGGCTCGTTCACCCTGGCCGATGCCCGCCCGCTGGCCGAGGTGTCGCCCGAGGTCGTGCTCGCGCCGGCCGAGGCGCTGCGCGACTACGTCGCCGTGGTGGCCACCCCCGACGACGCCGTGGCCGTGGGCCACGGCAAGGTGCTCGAGCGCGACGACCGCTTCACCGGCGACGGCCCGTGGCCCGTGGTCGACGCCGACGGCCGCCTGCTCGCGGTCTACGCCGCCCACCGGGGCACCACCGTGAAGCCCGAGGTCGTGGTGGCGCCGGCCGGCGAGCCGGCGCCCCCGCCTTCGTCGGTCGACGGCGACCAGGGGTAGCGTGCCCGGCGCAATGGAAGTCCTCCGCGACCCCGCCACGTGCCCCCGCCCCGCTGAGGGCACCGCGGTCACCATCGGCGCGTTCGACGGTGTGCACCGCGGCCATCGCACGGTCATCCGGGCGCTGCAGCAGCGCGCCGCGGAGGAGGGCCTCTCGACCGCCGTCATCACCTTCGACCGACACCCGGCGTCGGTGGTGCGGCCCGACTCGGCTCCGTTGCTGCTCACCGACCTCGACCAGAAGCTCGAGCTGCTCGCCGGGTGCGGGGTCGACTACACGCTCGTCGTCCCCTTCGACGCCGAGCGGGCCCAGGAGCCGGCCGTCGAGTTCGTCGAGCAGGTGCTGGCCGCGTGCCTCAACGCCCGGCTGGTGGCGGTGGGCGAGGACTTCCACTTCGGCCACGGCCGCAGCGGCAACGTCGAGCTGCTGCGGGCAATGGGCTCCGAGCTCGGCTTCGAGGTGATCGGCCACGAGCTGGTCGACGTCGACGGCCACCCCGCCGCCGGCCTGCCGGTGTCGTCAACCCGCATCCGGGCGGCGCTGGCCGACGGCGACCTGGCGGCCGCCAACGAGATGCTGGGCCGGCCCCACGAGGTGCGCGGCGTCGTCGACCACGGCGACAAGCGGGCCCGGGAGCTCGGCTTCCGCACCGCCAACGTGGCCGTGCCCGAGACCACCTGCCTGCCCGCCGACGGCATCTACGCCGGCTGGTACCTCACCCCCGACGGCGTGCGCCGCCCGGCCGCGATCTCATTGGGCAAGCGGCCCACGTTCTACGAGCGGGCCGACACCTCGCTGCTCGAGGCCCACCTCATCGACTTCGACGGCGACCTCTACGGCCAGCCCGCCCGGGTGCAGTTCGTCGAGCGCCTGCGTGACGAGCTCAAGTTCGACTCGGTCGAGGCGCTCATCGAGCAGATGGGCCGCGACGTCGAGCAGTCCCGCTCGATCCTGGCCACCTGATCACCCTCTGGTACAGCACGTCGCCTCTGGGTGCACGATCCGTACCAGAGGGGTCGAGCGGGAGCTCGCTACCAGGGCTCGTCGGGGACGGCGAAGCGCTCGGAGTAGGGGCGCATCGCATCGCGGCGGGCCGGCAGGTCGAGGCCCAGGCGCTCCGGCTCGAACACGACCTTGCCGTGGCGGTCTCGCTGGTGGGTGTCGATGTAGCCGCGGATCGCGGCCTCGGCCGTGCCCGAGAACGGCTGGTCGGCCAGCTCGTAGATGCGGCGCACGGTGCCGACGTCGTCGGCCATGAAGTCACCGAAGAGGATGTCGGTCGACTGGTCGGCGGGCAGCAGCTCGCGGTCGCGCATGGCGGCGTTGAGCATGGTCTCGAGCCGGTCGGCCCAGTAGCCGGCGATCTGGTGGGGGTCGACGGGCGAGAGCGAGGTGCGGGCCGAGTAGGCCACCATCGTCGACATCGACACCATCACCGACACCGGGTCGCGGTGGGTGACGAGCACCGTGGCGTCCGGGAACGTGGAGGTCAGCGGCCCGAACTGCTCGAGGTGCTGGGGCGACTTGAGGATCCAGCGCTCGCCGCCGCGCAGCCACTGCATCGCCTTGAGCACCGTCTTCATGTACTCGTAGTGCGGGGTCTGGTCGTGGGCGAGGTAGTAGTCGCGCCACGTGGGCATCGGCGCCATCGTGTCGAAGAGCATCGTGGAGACGTCGATGGCGAGGAGCTGGATCTCCTCGTGCACGTGCCACGTGGTCATCTCGTGCATGCGCTTGAAGTAGGGCATCAGCACGTCCATGGCCCCGAGGGCCATGTCGCAGCGGGCGATGCGGGGGTCGTCGTCGGTGCCGACGAGCTCGGCCTCGGCGGGGAACGGCACCGGCTGGAGGCTCTCCCAGTAGGGCAGCGAGCGCAGCGCCGGATCGGCCGAGATCAGGTTGTGGAGGTGGGTGGTGCCCGTGCGGGGGAGCCCGGCGATGATGATCGGCGCCTCGATCTCGACGTCGTGGATCTCGGGGTGGCGGGCCAGCAGGTCGGTGAGCAGCAGGCGGTTCACCATCAGCCCGGTGAGCATCCCGGCGGCCGAGACCCGGCCCATGGGGGAGAGGCCCGCCTCGGCCTCGAGCGCCCCGGTGAGCACGTCGAGGCGCTCGACGAAGTCCATGGGCCCGAAGTCGTCGAGCCCGGTCTGGGCCACCGCGGCGGCCATCAGCGGCTCCGAGGCCAGCTGCACGCCGGCGGCCATCGAGCCCACGGCATCGACGATGGCCTGCGCGTCGGGGCTGAACTCCGGCGCGGCGAGGTCGGTGAGGCGCACGGGCTCGGGGCGCGTGGCAGTGGTGTCGCTCATGGTCCCCCCATGGGATCGGGGCCTCCCCACGGGCCCTCCACGCACGCTAGACGGTGCCGGGCGCCCGCTCTCGCAGGGGCCGTGGGTGGGACTCCGGGGCCGCCCCTGCTAGCGTGGACCGGTCGGTGCGCCGCCCTGGTGCACCTGCGTCCGCTTCCGGCCGCGCCAGGCGCCCCCTCTCGAGGAGCGTGCAGCGGGCCACGAAGCCGGGTCCGACGCCCACCGTAGAAGGAACTGCATGTCATCTGATCCCGCCAACCTGCCCCCCAAGGGCGACACCATCGCCGAGCATCGGCTGCACGAGACCGACACCGGTTCTCCCGAGGTGCAGATCGCACTGCTCACCGACCGCATCAACCACCTCACCGAGCACCTGAAGGTCCACAAGAAGGACCATCACAGCCGGCGAGGGCTCCTGATGCTGGTGGGTCGGCGCCGTCGCCTGCTCGACTACGTCAAGAAGAACGACGTCGAGCGCTACCGGGCGATCATCGCCAAGCTCGGCCTGCGCCGCTAGCGAGGCTTCGGAGGGCGACCGTCTGCGGTCGCCCTCTTCTCGTTCCGCCCCACCGGGGCGGGACACCACACGAAGACCGGCGACGAAGCGTCCTCAGTTGCCGGTGGTGAGCCGCCGGGCCGATCCGTCGGGCCGCTCACCACTGGGAACTGGTGCCGCCGTCGCCACGAGACGGGCCACCAGGCCCGACACGAAGGAGACACCCCATGGCAGACGCCATCTCCACCGAGGCCCTGATCCCGGGCGCCCCGGACAAGACCCTGACCTTCTCGACCGGCAAGCTCGCCGGCCTGGCCGACGGTGCCGTCGAGGTCCAGATCGGTGACACCGTCATCCTGGTCACCGCCACCGCCGCCAAGTCGGCCCGCGAGGGCGCGGACTTCTTCCCGCTCACCGTCGACATCGAGGAGCGCATGTACGCCGCCGGGCGCATCCCCGGCTCGTTCTTCCGTCGTGAGGGCAAGGCCCCCGACCAGGCCATCCTCACCTGCCGCCTGATGGACCGCCCGCTGCGCCCGTGCTTCCCCGACGGGTTCCGCAACGAGGTCCACGTGGTGGGCACCACCCTCGCCGCCGACCTCGTGAACCCCCACGACGTCCCGGCCATCAACGGCGCCTCCGCCGCCCTGATGCTCTCGGGCATCCCCTTCGACGGCCCCATCGGCGCCGTCCGCATCGCCTTCACCACCGAGGGCACCTGGATCCCCCACCCCACCTACGAGGAGGGCGAGGAGTCCACCTTCGAGATGGTCGTGGCCGGCCGTGCGCTCGGTGACGACGACGTCGCCATCTCCATGGTCGAGGCCGGCGGCACCGAGGCCTCGTGGCCCGCCTTCCAGGACGGCGCCCCCAAGGTCGACGAGGACGTCCTCGCCGGTGGCCTCGAGGCCGCCAAGCAGTACATCCTCCAGTCGATCGCCGCCCAGAAGGCCCTCATGGCCGCCGCGGGCGTCAAGGAGCCGATGGCCTACTCGGTCACCGCCGACTACTCGCCCGAGATCCTCGCCGCCATGGAGACCAAGCGCGAGCAGATCCTCGGCACCCAGACCATCGCCGACAAGCACGACCGCCTCGAGGCCGAGGCCGCCCTGCGCGACCAGCTCGTCGCCGAGCTCGCCCCGCAGTTCGACGGCGTCGACGGCGCCGAGAAGCAGCTCAAGGCCGCCTTCCGCTCGGTCACCAAGCAGGTCGTGCGCAGCCGCATCGTCAACGAGGGCGCCCGCATCGACGGCCGTGGCCCCAAGGACATCCGGCCGCTGTCGGCCGAGGTCGCCCTCCTCCCGTCGGTGCACGGCTCGGGCCTGTTCCAGCGTGGCGAGACCCAGGTGCTCAACGTGGCCACCCTGGGCATGCCCCGCATGGAGCAGATGATCGACGCGCTGGGCAACGTCACCCGCAAGCGCTACATGCACCACTACAACTTCCCGCCGTACTCCACCGGTGAGACCGGTTTCATGCGTGGCCCCAAGCGCCGCGAGATCGGCCACGGCATGCTCGCCGAGCGTGCCCTCGTGCCGGTGCTGCCCTCCGCCGAGGAGTTCGCCTACACGATCCGCACCGTCTCCGACGTGCTGGCCTCGAACGGGTCCACCTCGATGGCGTCGGTCTGCGGCTCGACCCTCTCGATGATGGACGCCGGCGTGCCCCTGCGGGCCCCGGTCGCCGGCATCGCCATGGGCCTCGTGTACGCGGACGGCAAGTACACGACCCTCACCGACATCCTCGGTGCCGAGGACGCCTTCGGCGACATGGACTTCAAGGTCGCCGGCACGAGCGAGTTCGTCACCGCCCTGCAGCTCGACACCAAGATCGACGGCATCCCCGCCGACGTCCTGGCCCAGGCCCTGCAGCAGGCCAAGGAGGCCCGCCTCCAGATCCTCGAGGTCATGGCCGGCGCCATCGCCGAGCCCCGCCCCGAGGTCGGCCTCACCGCCCCGAAGATCATCAGCTTCGAGATCCCGATGGACAAGATCGGCGAGGTCATCGGGCCCAAGGGCAAGGTCATCAACGCCATCCAGCAGGAGACCGGCGCCGACATCTCCGTCGACGACGACGGCGTCGTGGGCCGCGTGAGCATCGGCTCCACCGACGGTGGCGCGGTGGCCGAGGCCGAGCGCCAGATCCGCCTCATCCTCAACCCGCCCACCGCCGAGGTGGGCCAGACCTACACCGGCCGGGTCGTGAACGTCACCAAGTTCGGTGCGTTCGTGAACATCCTGCCGGGCCGTGACGGCCTGCTCCACATCTCCAAGATCGGTGGCGGCAAGCGCATCGACAAGGTCGAGGACGTCCTCGACCTGGGCGACTCCGTCGAGGTCCGCGTCGACGACCTCGACCCCAACGGCAAGGTGTCGCTGTCCCTGGCCTCCGCTCCCGCCCCCTCGGGCGGCGGCGACTCCGACCGTGGTGGCGACGCCGCCCCGGCCGCCGAGGCCGCCGACGACAGCGGTGCCGAGCGCGAGTACGTCTCGTTCGAGGACGCCTTCGACAGCGAGATCAGCGCCGAGCTCGGCGACCTCGGTCCCGCCTCCGACGACCGTGGCGGCGAGAGCCGTGGCGGCGGTGGCGGCCGGGGCCGTGGCGGTCGCGGGGGTGGCGGCCGTCGCCGCTGATCCCCGTCCGGCGGGGTCGGCCCTGACCGACCCCGGCATCGAACGCTCCGAGCTGGCC
>CAMFLJ010000216.1 GCA_945957335.1 uncultured Actinomycetes bacterium
TCGACCTCTTCGACGAGGTCGACGAGGAAGCCATCGCCGAGGTCCTCTCCATCTGGACGGGCATTCCCGTCTACAAGCTCACCGAGGAGGAGACCGCCAAGCTCCTCCGCATGGAGGACGAGCTCCACAAGCGGGTCATCGGCCAGGAGAGCGCCATCAAGGCGGTCAGCCAGGCCATCCGCCGCACCCGGGCCGGCCTCAAGGACCCGAAGCGCCCGTCGGGCTCGTTCATCTTCCTCGGCCCCTCGGGCGTCGGGAAGACCGAGCTCGCCAAGACCCTCGCCGAGTTCCTCTTCGGTGACGAGAGCTCGCTGATCGCCCTCGACATGTCCGAGTACATGGAGAAGCACACGGTCAGCCGCCTGGTGGGCTCGCCCCCCGGGTACGTGGGCTACGAAGAGGGCGGCCAGCTCACCGAGGCCGTGCGGCGCAAGCCGTTCTCGGTGGTGCTGTTCGACGAGATCGAGAAGGCCCACCCCGACGTCTTCAACACGCTGCTGCAGATCCTCGAGGAGGGCCGGCTCACCGACAGCCAGGGCCGCTCGGTCGACTTCCGCAACACCGTGCTGATCATGACCTCCAACCTGGGCACCCAGGACCTGCGGAAGGCCAACATCGGCTTCGGCAAGAACGACGAGGCCATCAGCTACGAGAAGATGAAGGAGAAGGTCAACGAGGCGCTGAAGTCGCACTTCCGCCCCGAGTTCCTGAACCGCATCGACGACACGATCGTCTTCCACGAGCTGTCGAAGCCCGAGGTCACCACGATCGTCGACCTGATGATCAAGCGGGTCACCAAGCAGCTGGAGTCGCAGGGCATCGGGCTCGAGCTCACCGAGGCGGCCAAGCTGCACCTGGCCGACAAGGGCTACGACCCCACCCTGGGCGCCCGCCCGCTGCGTCGGGCCATCCAGCGCCTGGTCGAGGACCCGCTCTCCGAGCGCCTCCTCTGGAAGGAGTTCCGCGCCGGCGAGCACATCGTCGTCGACGCCGAGCCCGATCCGGAGACGGGCGAGCGCGTGATCGTGTTCCGGGCCACCGAGGGCTTCGAGCCCCCGCCCATGGAGCTGGCCGAGGCCGGTCCCACCGAGTAGCTGCCGGTCGGCCTGCGGGCCGCACGGCGCCAGACGAGCCCGGGCCATCGCCCGGGCTCGTCCGCGTCCCGGCCCCCGTCGGTCGGGCCGGGGTCGGAGCCGCGGGAGGCGCTGGTAGCGTCCGGCGCCGTGCCCACCCGCCTGCGTCACCTCCTGCGCCTCGGCGCGCTCGCCCTCGTGGCGGTTCTGGTGGCGGCCGGGTGCCAGGTGCAGCTCGTGACCACCGTGAAGGTCGAGGGCAACGGCAGCGGCACGGTCACCCAGGCCATCGGCCTCGACGCCGCCGCCCTGGCCCGCGTCGGCGACCTCGACAAGCAGCTGGCGGTCACCGACCTCGAGGCCGCGGGCTGGACGGTCGACGACCCCGTCACCGAGGGCGACACCACCTGGGTGCGCGCCCACCACGACTTCGCGAACGCCGACGAGGCCAACCTGCTGCTGGCCCAGCTCAGCGGCCCGAAGGGCCCCTACAAGGACCTGGTCGTGACCCGCACCTCGGGCCTGCTCTCGACCACCACCGAGGTGGCGGGCACGGTCGACCTCAGCGCCGGCGTGTCGATGTTCGGCGACGACGCCCTGGCCCAGACCCTCGGCGGCGACGGCTCGGGCGGCCTGGTGCCCCAGATCGAGGCGGCCGAGGGCAAGCCGGTGGACGACATGGTGCAGGTGTCGCTCGTGGTCGACCTGCCCAACACCGACAAGACCGTCTCGGGCAACCTCGGCACCCCGGCCCAGAAGGTGGCGGTGTCGAGCAGCGACGGCCACCTCCTCACCCGGGTCGGCCAGCTGCTGGTGATCGCGCTGGTGCTGCTCACCGGCATCGTGGTGGCGCTGCGCGTCCGGGCCCGGCGCCTGCGCACCAAGCGCATGATGCGTTCCCGCCTGCCCCGCCGCTGACCCTCGCACGCCCGCCGCCCGGGCGGGTTCCCGCGGCCGCTGTCGCAGGGGCTGCGTAGGGTGGCGGCCATGGCCAAGGTCCGAGCGGTGTTCCGGTGCACCGAGTGCGGCACCTCCGCCCCCAAGTGGGTGGGGCGCTGCCCGGGGTGCGAGGAGTGGAACACCCTCGTCGAGGAGCTCGAGGCGTCGTCGCCGAGCGCGGCCCAGCTGCTCGGCCCGCGCGACAAACCCGTCCCGATCTCCGAGGTCGACACCCACGAGTGGACCGCCCGGGCCACCGGCATCGCCGAGCTCGACCGCGTCCTCGGCGGCGGCCTGGTGCCCGGCTCGGTCACCCTCGTCGGCGGCGAGCCCGGCATCGGCAAGTCCACGCTGCTGCTCCAGGCGGTGGCGTCGGTGGCGGCCGACGGCGCCAAGGTGCTCTACGTCTCGGCCGAGGAGTCCAAGCAGCAGGTGCGCCTGCGGGCCGAGCGCCTCGGCGCCCTGCGGCCCACCCTGTGGCTGGCGTCGGAGACGTCGCTGCCCCACATCCTCGACTTCATCGACGAGATCGAGCCCACGTTGGTGGTGGTCGACTCGATCCAGACCGTCCACCACCCGGAGATCGGCTCGGCCTCGGGCTCGGTGTCGCAGGTGCGCGAGTGCGCGGCCCGCCTCGTCGGCGCGGCCAAGGCCAAGGGCGTCGCCGTGGTGCTGGTCGGCCACGTCACCAAGGAGGGCGGCCTGGCCGGCCCCCGCGTGCTCGAGCACGTCGTCGACACCGTCCTGGCCTTCGAGGGCGACCGCCACCACGCCCTGCGCCTGCTGCGGGCCGTCAAGCACCGCTTCGGCGCCACCGACCAGCTCGGCCTGTTCGAGATGACCGAGGGCGGCATGGTCGGCGTGCCCGACCCCAGCCGCCTGTTCCTCGCCGACCGCCGCAAGGGCGTGTCGGGCTCGGTGGTGGTGCCCACCATGGAGGGCCACCGCCCCCTGCTGGTCGAGCTCCAGGCGCTGGTCACCCCCAGCCGCCTGGCCTCGCCCCGGCGCTCCGCCCAGGGCCTCGACTCGGGCCGGCTCTCGCTGCTGCTCGCCGTGCTCCAGGAGCGCGCCGGGTTCTCGTTCGCCGAGACCGACGTCTACGCCCTCGCGGTGGGCGGCGTGAAGATCGCCGAGCCCGCGGCGGACCTCGGCGTGGCCCTGGCCCTCGCGTCGGCCCTCGCCGGCACGTCGCTCCCACCCGACCTGGTCGTGTGCGGTGAGGTCGGCCTCGGCGGCGAGCTGCGCCAGGTCTCCCAGACCGACCGGCGCCTGGCCGAGGCCGCCCGGCTCGGCTTCACCCGGGCCCTGCTGCCCCGCCTGGCCCCCGAGCCGCCCGAGGGCATCGCCGCCATCCGGGTGGGCACCCTCGCCGAGGCCATCGAGGTCGCCGGGCTGGCCGCCGACGGCCCTGCGCCGCCGCCCGGTCGCCGCAACGGCGGCGGCCACCACCCCGCCTCCACCGACCCCGAGTCCGGTGGCGCCTGGCCCGCGCCGCGGCTGCGGGCGGTCGAGTCGTCGGAGATCCCCGACACCGTCCCCGACGACATCCTCGACGACCCGTTCTGAGCTCGGCGCCGGCTTCCTGAGCAGGGAGTCTGACTCCGGTCTGACCTCGCGTGGGGCCGATCGCGGGACCATCGGCCCGGCCGTCGCCGGAGGGTCGTCGTCTACACTCGCCCGATGCCCCGCCGGCGATCAGACGCCATGCTCGACGCCCTCGCCGTCGTCGCGCCCGGCAAGCCGCTGCGTGAGGGCCTCGACCGCATCCTCCAGTCGGGCATGGGTGCGCTGATCGTCATCGGTGACGGCCCCGACGTGCTGAACATCTGCTCGGGCGGCTTCCTGCTCGACGCCGCCTTCAGCCCCCAGCGCCTCTCCGAGCTGGCCAAGATGGACGGCGCCATCGTGCTGGCCCCCGATGCCAGCCGCATCGCCCGGGCCAACCTGCACCTGGTGCCCAACCCCAACGTGCCCACCTCCGAGACGGGCACCCGGCACCGCACCGCCGAGCGCGTCGCCCGCTCGATCAACGTGCCGGTCATCTCGGTGTCGGAGGACATGTCGATCATCGCCGTGTACGTCGGCGACGAGAAGCACCAGCTCGTGCCGATCCCGCGGCTGCTCGACCGGGCCAACCAGGCCCTGCAGACCCTCGAGCGCTACAAGCAGCGCCTGGTCGAGGTGTCGAACAGCCTCTCGGCGCTCGAGGTCGAGGACCTCGTCACCATCCGCGACGTCGTCGTGCTGCTGCAGCGCACCGAGATGGTGCTGCGCATCGCCGAGGAGATCGAGGGTGACATCGTCGAGCTCGGCATCGACGGCCGCCTGGTGCGCCTCCAGCTCGAGGAGGTGCTCGCCGGCGTCGAGGACGAGCGCCGCCTGGTGGTCATCGACTACCTCCACGAGGAGAACGACTGGCACCTCGAGGAGGCCATGAGCGGCCTGGCCCGCCTCGACACCGAGCTGCTGCTCGACCTCAAGGCCGTGGCCGACGTGCTGCACATCCCCGAGGGCACCTCCGACCTCGACGCGCCGGTGCAGCCCAAGGGCCACCGCCTGCTCGCCCGCATCCCGCGCCTGCCCGAGCCGGTCATCGACCGGGTCGTCGAGCGCTTCGGCTCCCTGGCCAAGATCCTGCGGGCCACCGAGGCCGACCTCGACCAGGTCGAGGGGGTGGGCGACCACCGGGCCAAGGCCATCAAGGAGGGCCTCAGCCGCCTGGCCGAGTCGAGCATCCTCGACCACTACTCCTGAGCCGTCGCCCCCGGCGGCCGTCCTGCGTGGAGGCACCGTGCGCATCACCCTGCCCACCGGCACCCCGGCCGAGCTGGCCCGCCCCGACGACGACATCACCCCGTCGCTCGGCGTGGTGCTCTTCCCCGACATCATGGGCCTGCGCCCGCTGTTCGACGAGATGTGCGCCCGCCTCGCCGCCGAGCACGGCTGGGTGGTGTGCGCCCCCGAGCCGTTCCCCGGTCAGGAGGACCTCGACATCCCCGGCCGCATGGCGCAGATGTCGCAGCGCTCCGACGACCAGCTCCGGGCCGACGCACTGGCCGCGGCCGACGCCACCGGCTGCGAGCGCGTGGTGGTCATGGGCTTCTGCATGGGCGGCATGCTCACCTTCAAGGCGTCGGCCAGCGGTCGCTTCGCCCGCGCCGCCGCCTTCTACGGGATGATCCGCCTTCCGGCCGACTGGGCGGGCTCGCTGCGCGAGCCGATCGACGACCTGGCGTCGCCCGACCGGTGCCCGACTATGGCGATCATCGGCGGCGTCGACCCCTACACGCCCGACGCCGACGTGGCCGACGCCGAGTCCATGGGCGTGCAGGTGGTGCGCTACGAGGAGGCCGACCACGGCTTCGTGCACGACGCCTCGCGCCCCACCCACCGCGCCGACGACGCGGCCGACGCCTGGCGCAACGTCATCGCCTTCCTCACCGCCTGACCCCCATGTCCGCCCGCCTGCCCGGACGCGAAACGGTGCGCTCTCCCTGCCCTCAGAGGCAGGGAAAGCGCACCGTTTGCGGTGTCTGGTGCCGATCAGCCCTCGGCGGGGGAGGGGGTGTAGCGCACCGGCAGGTGCTTGATGGCGTCGACCAGGTTCATGCGCAGGCGCTGCTCGGGGCCGGCCAGCTCGATGTCGGGCAGGCGGCGGGCGAGCTCCTGGAACATGACCTTGATCTCGAGGCGGGCCAGGTTGGCGCCGAGGCAGAAGTGGGCACCGCCGGCGCCGAAGGCCACGTGGTGGTTCGGGGTGCGGCCGATGTCGAAGTCGTCGGCGTCGGGCCCGAACTCGGCCTCGTCGCGATTGGCCGACGGGTACCAGAGCACGACCTTCTGGCCGGCCTTGATCTGCTGGCCGCCGAGCACGACGTCCTCCGTCGCGGTGCGGCGGAAGAAGTTGACCGGGCTGGTGTAGCGGAGGACCTCGTCGACCATGGTGTCGGCCAGCTCGGGGTGGGCGATCCAGCGGTCCCACTGGTCGCGGTGCTCCATGAAGGCCATCAGGCCCTTGGAGATGGCGTTGCGGGTGGTCTCGTTGCCGGCCACCACCAAGAGGGCGAAGAAGAGGTCGCGCTCGAGGTCGGTGAGCTCGGCCTCGGTGCCGTCGTCGAGGGTGACGCGGGCGTCGGCGAGGCGGGTCCAGACATCGTCGCCGGGGTTCTCGCGCTTGGCGTCGCTCAGCTCGTGGGCGTAGATCGCCATCTCCATCACGACGTTGCCGTAGTCGGAGCCGTCGCCCGCCGCGCCCGAGCCGTACTCGGAGTCCTGGCTGCCGATCATGCGGTTCGACCAGTCGAACAAGCGGGTGCGGTCCTCGGCCGGGACGCCGAGGATCTCGGCGATGGCCAGCAGGGGCAGCTCGGCCGACACGTCGACGACGAAGTCGCACTCGCCGTTCGGGGTGACCCGGTCGAGGATGTGGTTGGTCTTGTCGCGCAGCGCGTCCTCGAGGCGGCGGATCATCCGCGGGGTGAAGCCCGAGTTCACGAGCTTGCGGTAGCGGGTGTGCTGCGGCGGGTCGGTGCTCACCATCATCAGGCCGGGGCCGAGCTCGGGGGCCTGGTCGGTGAGGGCGATGCCGCCGGCACC
>CAMFLJ010000217.1 GCA_945957335.1 uncultured Actinomycetes bacterium
AGATTCGCCTTAGTCTCGTGGGCTCGGAGATGTGTATAAGAGACAGGCGTCGAGGTGATCCTCCCGATGGCGGCGACGGCCCCCCGCTGGGACCCGGAGAAGATGGACCGCAGCCTCGGCCGCATCGCCGTGAAGCTGCGCCACATGCAGTCGCTCGGCAAGAAGGCCGGGCGCGACATCGGGATGGCCGAGCTCATCAGCGACACCCAGGACCTGCTCGAGGAGCTCAAGGTCCGCTCGACCATCGGCAAGCACGAGGGCAAGCCGCCGCCGGCCTGGTACGAGTCGTCGGTCGGCGCCGACGAGGCCGTGCTCGCCGAGCGGGCCTTCCGTTCGCTGTCGTCCGCGCTGGCCCTCGGCGACGGCGGATCGCTGCGCTCCGGCGGCTCCCTCGAGTACCGCTTCCGCGACGGGCCTGGCGTGCTGGCGTTCTGGTCGATGAAGGTCGAGGTCGCCTCGCCCGGCATCACCCAGAAGTTCTCGCTGCGCCTCGGGCGCGGCCGGCAGGCCCCCGCCATCGCCGACGCGCTCGACGAGCTCTACGACCGCCTCGACGACGCGCCCGGCGACGTTGTGGCCACCGACCGCCACGCCGATCTCGTGGCCCTGTGCGAGCTGTCGCTGCGCGACCTCGGTCGCGACCCGCTGGCCCGCCCCGAGCCGGAGGCCGAGGCGGAGGACGACCAGCCCTAGGCCGTGGCTACCCGGCCGGCTCGAGCAGCCGGGTGCGGAACAGCTCGAGCACCTGGTCGAGCGCGTCGCGGGTGGGGTGCCCGGGCTCGTCCACGAAGTGGTTGGTCAGCACCGAGTGGGCGCCCTTGGGGATGCCCCACGGGTTGCCCTCCGACGAGTCGATCTCGACGCCCACGAAGCCGTCGCCCAGCTCGCGGCGGAGGGTCTCGAACCGCTCGGCCGGCACAGCGCGGTCCCCGGTGAAGCGCAGGCCCAGCACGCAGATGCCGTCGGCCACCCGGTCCTTGGCGGCGGCGAGGTCGGCATCGGAGAGCTGGACGCTGCGCCGGGCCTTCTTCGACACCGGCAACGGCAGCGACGGCTGGCTGAGCACCGGGGCGATCACCGACTCGTCGGCCATCATCCCGAGGGCGAAGCCGCCGGTGAAGCACATGCCGACGACGCCCACGCCGGGGCCGCCGAACGCCGAGTGGGCGTGGCGGGCGAGGGCCCGCAGCCACTCCGAGACCGGCGCCGTGCGGCGGGTCGCGAACGCCGCGAACTCCTTGGAGACGCAGGCCTTGCCGAAGCTCTTGGCCACGTAACCGCCCGACACCTCACGCCCCGGGTCGCCGAACAGCACCGGCATCAGCACCGTGCAGCCGAGGTCGCGCACCCGGCGGGCGAAGGTCGCCACGTCGGGGGTGATGCCGGGGATCTCGGCGATCACGATCACGGCCGGGCCCTCGCCGCTGCGGTACACGTCGTGGCTCACGCCCCGGTAGGCGAAGGAGCCGAGGGTGAAGTCGTCGAGCGGGTCGTCCATGGGCCGAGACGCTACGCGCGGGTGCACCTCGCCGCTCGGTCCCGGCGCCAACGCGGTCGATGCCCGAGGGGCGGACGGGCTAGGAAGGGACCTCGCAACCGGAGGGGGCCGGCGCATGGGGCGCTTCGACGACAGGGTCGTGCTGATCACGGGGGCCGCGCGCGGACAGGGGCGCGCCGTCGCCCGCCGCTTCGCGGCCGAGGGCGCCAACGTCATCGCCGTCGACGTGTGCGCGCCGGTGCTGCCCGACCTCGGCTACCCCGCCGCCACCGAGGACGACCTGGCCGAGACCGGCCGACTCGTCGAGCAGGCCGGGCGGGGCTGCGTGGCCCGCGTCGCCGACGTGCGCGACCAGGCCGGGCTCGACGCCGCGGTGGCCGAGGGCGTCGACCGCTTCGGCCGCCTCGACTACGTGGTGGCCAACGCCGGCATCGCCAGCTACCACCTCACCCTCGACGTGCCCGACGAGCACTGGGCCACCGTGCTCGACGTGAACCTCACCGGCGTGTGGCGAACGGTGCGGGCCGGGGCGCCGGCGATGATCGCCGCGGGCAACGGCGGCGTGATCACCATCACCAGCTCGGCCGCCGGGCTGCGGGCGTTCCCGTACCTCGGCCACTACGCGGCCACCAAGCACGCGCTGGTCGGGCTGATGCGCACCCTCGCCATCGAGCTCGGCCCCGACGGCATCCGGGTCAACACGATCCACCCCGGCGCGGTCGACACGCCGATGGGCCACGACCCCAACGTGCCCCGCCTGATCGAGGAGTCGCCCCGGCTCACCTCGTCGTACACCTCGCCCCGGCCGCTCGGCGGCGGCGCCCAGACGCCCGACGACATCGCCGACACCGTGCTGTGGCTCAGCAGCGACGAGGCCCGCTTCATCACCGGTGCCACCATCCCGATCGACGGCGGCACCGTCGTCCGCTGAGCGGGCCCACCGAGAGGACCATCCGTGAGCGCACCCCTCCCCCGCCGCAAGCCGTTCCGGTTCGGCCTCCAGGCCAGCAACCCTCCCGGGGGCTTCGACGGCGGGGCGGCCGCCGGTGAGCGGTGGCGCG
This sequence comes from uncultured Actinomycetes bacterium, assembly GCA_945957335.1. Classification (GTDB taxonomy): domain Bacteria; phylum Actinomycetota; class Acidimicrobiia; order Acidimicrobiales; family Acidimicrobilacustridaceae; genus CAMFLJ01. The sequence continues at coordinate 2,560 of CAMFLJ010000217.1, forward strand.
CCCTCGCCCGACGGGTCGAGTCGATGGGCTACTCGACCCTCACCGTGGCCGACCACCTCGACGAGCAGTGGGCTCCGATCCCGGCGATGGTCAGCGCCGCGGAGGCCACCACCACCCTGCGCATCGGCGCCCTCGTGCTCTGCAACGACTACCGCCACCCCGTCGTGGTGGCCAAGGAGGCCGCCAGCATCGACGTGCTGAGCGGCGGCCGCCTCGAGCTGGGCCTCGGCGCCGGGTGGATGACCACCGACTACGAGCAGGCCGGCATCGAGCTCGACCGGCCGGGCGTCCGGGTCGACCGGCTGGCCGAGGCGGTCACGGTGGTGAAGGGCCTCTTCGCCGACGGCCCGCTCACGTTCCACGGCGACCACTACCGCATCGACGGCCTCGACGGGCACCCCAAGCCGGTGCAGCACCCCGGGCCGCCCCTGCTGCTCGGCGGCGGCGCCCGGCGCATGCTCTCGCTGGCGGGCCGCGAGGCCGACATCGTCGCCCTCAACCCGTCGCTCCACGCCGGGGTGATCGACGCCAACGCCGGGCCCAGCGCCACGGCCGAGGCCACCGACGAGAAGCTGCGCTGGATCGCCGAGGCCGCCGGACCCCGCTACGCCGACATCGAGCTGCAGACCCGGGTGCACCTGGCCACGGTCACCGACGACCGCATGGCCCTGGCCGAGGCGATGGCCCCCGTGCTCGGCGTGTCGCCCCAGGACGCGCTCGACACCCCCCACGCCCTGGCCGGCACGGTCGAGGAGATCGTCGAGCAGTGCATCGAGCGGCGCGAGCGCTTCGGGCTGTCGTACATCACCATCGGCCTCGAGGCCTACGAGGCGTTCGAGCCCGTCGTCGCCCGCCTCGCCGGCACCTAGGGCCGACGGCGGGCCCGCCACACGAGCATGGCGAACCAGCCGCTGAGGAAGCTGGCCGTCAGCATGATCCCGAGGGCCACCTCGGCCGTGCCGTCGGTGATCACCACCCAGCCCACCAGGTACGCCGTCGGGTAGACGATGCCGCCGGCGGTCAGCAGCACCGGCACCAGCGCCCACGGCCGGCACCGCAGCAACGCCCACGCCGCCAGCGTCGAGCAGGCGATGAGCACCACGTCGGCCGGCAGGAACGCGTCGGTGACCTCGGGCCGGGCGGGCACGAGGTCGAGCCACGACCGGACGTCGGGGGAGTTGAACACCCCGACCCACAGCAGCACGCCGAGGACGGCCTGCAGCCCGAAGTACGCAGCCGCCGCCACCTCGGCCGGCAGCGGCGCGGGACGCTCAGGCGGTGGCGTCGTCGTCCCCGCCGGTGAGGAGCTGCTCGATGCGCTCCAGCGTGGCGGTCATGCCCTTGGCGGCGTTGGCGCCCTGGCTCTTCACCATCCACTTGGAGAGCACCGACTCGTGGGTGATGTCCCACGACTCGCGCACGAGGGTGCCGCCCTCGACCGGCTCGAGCTCGTAGCGCCAGATGCGGCCGCCGCCCAGGTTGCCCGGGCCGCGCGTCTGCCAGGCGATCCGGCGGGGCTCGTCGAGCTCGATGACGGTGGAGGTCATCGAGTACGGGATGCCGACCTTCATCGACATGCCGAAGCGCGAGCCGAGCACCAGCCGCTGCGAGCCCTGCTTGGCCTTCACGACCGTGCCCGAACCGTCGATCTCGTGGTGGCGCGACGGGTCGATCAGGTACTCGAAGATGGCCTCCGGCGGGGCGGGGATCACCCGCTCGACGGTGACGACCTCGGACGACTCGCTCACGTGCGCTCCCCCGGCCCGGTGGGGCCTACTCCCACTCGATGGTGCCGGGCGGCTTCGACGTGACGTCGTAGGCCACCCGGTTGATGCCGGGCACCTCGTTGATGATCCGGCTCGACATGCGCTCGAGCAGGTCGTAGGGCAGGCGGGCCCAGTCGGCCGTCATGGCGTCCTCGGACGTGACCGCCCGGATGATGATCGGGTGGCCGTAGGTGCGCTCGTCGCCCATGACACCCACCGAGCGGATGTCGGGCAGCACGGCGAAGGCCTGCCAGATCTCGCGCTCGAGCCCGGCCGCCTTGACCTCCTCGCGGACGATGGCGTCGGCGCTCTGGAGCATGGCCACCTTCTCGGGGGTGACCTCGCCGATGATGCGCACCCCCAGGCCGGGGCCCGGGAACGGCTGGCGCCAGACGATCTCGTCGGGCAGGCCCAGCTCGGTGCCGACCTTGCGGACCTCGTCCTTGAAGAGCGCCCGGAGCGGCTCGACGAGCTCGAACTCCATGTCGTCGGGCAGGCCGCCCACGTTGTGGTGGCTCTTGATCTTGGCGGCGTCCTTGGTGCCCGACTCGATGACGTCGGGGTAGAGCGTGCCCTGCACCAGGAAGCGGGCGTCCTCGATGCCGCCGGAGGCGTCCTCGAAGACCCGGATGAAGAGCTCACCGATGGCCTTGCGCTTCTCCTCCGGGTCGGTGAGACCGGCCAGGCGCTCGAAGAAGCGGTCGCCGGCGCGCACGTGGATCAGCTCGATGCCCTGGTGGCGGCGGAAGGTCTCGACGACCTGCTCGCCCTCGCCCTGGCGCATGAGGCCGGTGTCGACGAACACGCAGGTGAGCTGAGGGCCGATGGCCTTGCTCACCAGCGCGGCGGCGACGGCGGAGTCGACACCACCGGAGAGGCCGCAGATGGCCCGGCCGGTGCCGACCTGGGCTCGGATGGCCTCGACCTGGGCGTCGATGATCGACGACATGGTCCAGTTGGGGCCGAGCCCGCAGGCGTCGTAGAGGAAGTGCTCGAGCACCTCCTGGCCGTGCGGGGTGTGCACGACCTCGGGGTGGAACTGCACGCCGTAGCGGCCGTTGGCCCGATCCTCGAAGGCGGCGGCCGGCGTGTCGCCGGTGGCGGCCACCACCGTGGCGCCGGCGGGCGGCTCGGTGATGGTGTCGAAGTGGCTCATCCACACCGGCTGGTGGGTGGGCTGGGCGGCGCTGAACAGCACGCCCTCGGTGACCACGTCGAGATCGGTGCGGCCGTACTCGCCGCGACCGGTGCGGGCGACGGTGCCGCCGAGGTCGCGGGCAAGCAGCTGGGCGCCGTAGCAGATGCCGAAGATCGGCACGCCGAGCTCGTAGACACCGGGGTCGATCGAGGGCGCGCCGTCGACGTGCACCGAGGCCGGGCCACCGGAGAAGACGATGCCCTTGGCGCCGCGGGCGCGCACCTCGTCGGCCGTGATCGTGTGCGGGACGATCTCGGAGTAGACGTGCGCCTCCCGCACGCGGCGGGCGATCAGCTGGGCATACTGGGCGCCGAAGTCGACGACCAGGACGGTGTCGACATCAGGGTCTGACATCGATCAGTGACCCATCCCGACGCCCTGGGACTTCTGGAGGTTCTTGCCCTCGGTCTGCAGCGCCGGGGCGACCATGACCTCGGCCTTCTGGAACTCCTTCACGGTCTCGTAGCCGCAGGTGGCCATCGAGGTGCGCAGGGCGCCGAAGAGGTTCATGCGGCCGTCGTTCTCGTGGGCCGGCCCGCAGAGGACCTCCTCGAGGGTGCCGCGGACGTTGGTCTTCACACGGGCGCCGCGGGGCAGCGTGGGGTGGAAGGTGGCCATGCCCCAGTGGTAGCCCCGGCCCGGAGCCTCGTGGGTGGCGGCCAGCGGCGAGCCGATCATGACGGCGTCGGCGCCGCAGACGATGGCCTTGGCGATGTCGCCGCCGGTGCCCATGCCGCCGTCGGCGATGACCTGGCAGTAGACGCCGGTCTCGTCGAGGTGGCGCATGCGGGCGGCGCGGGCGTCGGCGATCGCGGTGGCCTGGGGCACGCCGATGCCGAGCACGCCGCGGGTGGTGCAGGCGTGGCCGGGGCCGACGCCCACGAGCACGCCGGCGGCACCGGTGCGCATGAGGTGGAGGGCGGCCTGGTAGCTGGCGCAGCCACCGACGATCACGGGGATGTCGAGCTCACGGACGAAGCGCTTGAGGTTCAGCGGCTCGACGGTCTTGGAGACGTGCTCGGCGGAGACGACGGAGCCCTGCAAGACGAGCACGTCGAGCTC
>CAMFLJ010000218.1 GCA_945957335.1 uncultured Actinomycetes bacterium
ATCTACACTATCCTCTTCGTCGGCAGCGTCAGATGTGTATAAGAGACAGTCACCGAGGCCGACGCCCAGCGGGCCCGCGACCTGGCCCAGCAGGCCAACCGGGCCAAGACGCTGTTCCTCTCCCAGGTCGCCCACGACCTGCGCACACCGATGAACGCGCTCGAGGGCTTCGCCGAGCTGCTCTCGGCCGACTCTCTGGCGCCGGATCAGGCCGATGCCGTCCACCACGTGCGGATCGCCGCGGCCGAGGTGCGGCGGATGGTCGACCAGCTGCTCGAGCTGGCCGACGACCTCGCCGACGACGACCTGGCGCCCGAGGCCCCCTAGCGGAGGCCCCGGAGAGCCCGGCGGCGGGATCAGCCCCGGGCCGGCGGGCTCCAGGGCTTGTCGCGGAACTGGTCGCGCAGATCGGTCTTGAGGATCTTGCCCAGCGTGTTGTTGCGGGGCAGGGCGTCGACGACCTCGAGCTGCTCGGGGATCTTCTGGACCATGAGCTCGTGGTCCTTCAGGTAGGCCACCATCTCGGCGAACTCGAGCGGCTCGGCGCCGGTGGCGGTCTCGACGCAGGCGCACACGCGCTCGCCCCGCTCGCGGTCGGGCAGGCCGATGACGGCGACGTCGCCCACCTTGGGGTGCTGGTAGAGCAGGTCCTCGATCTCCTTGGCCGAGATGTTCTCGCCCTTGCGGATGATCACGTCCTTGAGCCGCCCGGTGAGCACGACGTGGCCGCCCTCGTCGAGGTGGCCGAGGTCGCCGGTGCGGAACCAGCCGTCGTCGTCGAAGGCGTCGGCGTCGAGGGACGGGTCGGTGTAGCCCTTGAACACCATGGGGCCCTTCACCCGGACCTCACCGTCGGTGCCCTGCGGGGCGACCTCGCCCTCGAGGGTGACGATGCGGATCGAGATGCCGGTGACGGGAGGCCCGTCGGTGTACATGAGCTGGGCCTCGGTGTCGTCGGGGCCGCCCTGGGCGATCATCGGGCACTCGGTCATGCCGTAGCCGTGGCAGACGGGGATGCCCATCTCCTCCTTGACCTCGGTGTACATCTCCGGGGGCTTGGGGGCGCCGCCGCCCGACAGGAGGCGGAGCGACGGGATGATCGGGACACCCGGCTGCGTGCGCTGCTTGGCCAGGTACATCTGGTAGAACGCGGGGCCGCCACCGGCCATGGTGGCGCCCTTGCGGGCGAAGAGCTCGACGGCGTCGTCGAGCTTGAACGCCTCGACCAGCACGGCGCCACAGCCCCGGTAGAGCAGGGTCATGAGGTAGTCGGGCCCGGCGATGTGGGAGTACGGGAAGGCGATCGAGCCGATGTCGTCGGCGCTGAGCTTCACCGCGTCGGCCAGGCCGAGGCCGCCGGCCATCAGGGTGCCGTCGCTGTGCTGGACGCCCTTCGGGGCCGAGGTGGTGCCCGAGGTGTAGTAGATCCAGCGCACCTCGTCGCCGTCGGTGGGGGCCGGCGGCAGGGTGGCGGGATCGCCCTCGGGCAGCGAGTCGTAGGTGACGAGGACGGTGGGGTCGATGCCGTGCTCGGCCTTGATGCGGTCGGCCATGGCGACGAAGTCGAAGCCGTTCCAGTCGCCCGGCACGCAGAAGAACTCGGCGCCGACCTGGGAGACGACGAAGCCGACCTCGCGGTCGCGGTACAGCGGAAGGATCGGGTTCTGCACCGCGCCCAGGCGGGCCAGTGCCAGGGAGAGCACCACCGTCTCGATGCGGGTGGGCAGCTGCCACGTGACGCGGGTGCCGTGGCCGACGCCGAGGTCGTGGAGGCCGGCGGCCACCCGCTCGGCCCGGTCGCGCAGCTCGGCGAAGGTGACCTCGCGGTCGTCGCCGTCGTAGAGCACCACGACGTCGGGCGACGCCGCCGCTCGTGCCTCCACCAGCTCCCACATGGTGGCGGCCTGCTCGATGGTCTTGGTGCTCACGCTGCACTCCCCCTGTTCACGGACGCCTCATCATGCCGCGCACGGCGGGCGCGCACCGCACCGGAGGTGGGTGCCAGACTTCACTCCATGGGGGAAACCATGAAGGCCTACCGGATCGTCGAGTGGCAGCACGCTCCTGAGCTCACCGAGGCACCCGTGCCCGAGCCGGGGCCGGGCCAGGTGCTGGTGGAGGTGGCCGGCAACGGCCTGTGCCACTCCGACATCGGCATGGCCCAGATGCCCGGCGAGATCGGCGAGGCGGTCGGCTGGAAGGTGCCGTTCACGCTCGGCCACGAGGTCGGCGGCCGCATCGCCGCGCTGGGCTCGGGTGTCACCGGCTGGGCCGAGGGCGAGGCGGTCGCGGTCATCTCGCCCCGCTCGTGCGGGCACTGCAGCTGGTGCGTCCGGGGCCAGGACAACAACTGCGCCGACGCCTTCGCCGGCCGGGGCTACGGCATGGACGGCGGCCTGGCCCGCTACATGCTCGTGCACAGCGCCCGCGAGCTCGTGCGCCTGAACGGCCTCGACCCGGTCGTGGCCGGACCGCTCACCGACGCCGGCGCCACCAGCTACCACGCCGTGCGCCGGGCGCTGCACCGCATCCACCCCGGCGGCACCACGGTGGTGATCGGCGCCGGCGGCCTCGGCAGCTACGCCGTGCAGTACCTCTCGATCCTCACCGGCACCCGCGTGATCGCCGTGGACCCGGTGCCGGCCCGGCTCACCTACGCCACCGAGCTCGGCGCCGACCTCACCATGGAGGGCACCACCGCCGACACCGCTGGCGACATCCTGGCCCTCACCGGCGGTGAGGGCGCCGACGCGGTGTTCGACTTCGTCGGCATCGACGCCACCATCGCCACGTCGCTGCAGATCACGCGCCGGGGCGGCGCGTACGCCCTGGTGGGAGCGGGCATGGGGCAGATCCAGGGCACCCTGATGAACCTGCTGCCCAAGGACGGCGAGGTGTTCACCTTCCAGGCGCCGACCATCGCCGACACCCTCGACGTGTTCGCCCTGGCCGACGCCGGCCGCATCCGCGTCGACGTCGACATCTTCCCGCTCGACGAGGTGGCCGAGGCCTACGAGGCGATGGAGGCCGGGACCCTCCGCGGCCGCGCCGTCGTCACCCCCACCTGAGCGACCTCGAACCCACCGAGCTGGCTCGGATCCGGTCGTCCCGACGACGCGATCCGAGCCAGCTTCGGGTTCCGCCGCTGGAGCTGGCTCGAACGTGGTCGTCCCGGCGACGCGATCCGAGACAGCTCGGGGTGGGGTCAGTCGGCGTCGGTGCTGAGGTAGGGGGTCGACTGGAGGTCGTCGACCAGGCGCAGCAGCAGCCGGCCCAGCTCGGCGCGGTCGTCGTCGGACCACTCGGCCAACGCCCGCGACAGCTGCGAGCTGCGGACGCTCTCGAAGCGCCGGGCCATCGCCCGGCCCTCCGGCGTGGCCACGACCAGCACCACGCTGCGGTGCTGGGGGCTGGGCGTGCGCTCGGCCAGGCCCGCCTCCTCGAGCAGGCGCACCTGACGGCTCACCGCGCCCGCGTCCATGCGCGCCGCCCGGGCGAGGTCGCCCATCGGCAGCGGGTCGCGGTCGCCCAGCGCCCGCAGCACGTGCATGGCCTGCTGGGGCAGGGTGACGCCCGCCGCGCCGGCCATGCCCGAGTGGACGCGCCGGCTCGAGAGCAGGCGCCCGAGCCGGGTGAGCCCGTGGCGGACGTCGCCCAGCTGGTCCTCGAGGGAGGTCGACTGATCGAGGCTCATCGAGGGCCGGCCGGGCAGACGTCCACGGGCAGGGCCGTCAGGCCCGCTGGAAGGCGGGGCTCTGGTGGTCGGGGACCTCGGTCAGCGGCGTGGCGATCTCCTCGACCGTGGGACCGATGCGGTCGGCGATGACCTGCAGCTTGTCGAGGTCGAAGCCGTAGACCGCGGCCGCGTTCTCCGAGAGGACCTTCTTGAGGTCGGCCTCGTCCCAACCGGCGAAGGAGTGGCGCAGCGACTCGCGGCTGAGCGGGGAGCACGCCTCGTTGTGCGGGTAGTCCGAGCCCCACATGACCTTGTCGATCCCGATCTCGTGGAAGGTCGCGACCTCCGACGGGGGCGGGAAGCTGGCGCCGATGTAGCAGTTGCGACGGAAGTAGTCGCTCGGCTTGTGGGGCAGGGCGCCCGACTCCGGCGAGCCGATCTCGCCGATGCGGCCGCGCACGATCGAGTTGTGGATGTCGTCCATGCGGGTGAGCGCCGGCGGGACCCACATCGAGCCCTGCTCGGTCATCACGAACTTGAGGCCGGGGAACCGGTCGAAGACGCCCGACATGATCAGGTGCCACAGGGCCCGGTTGGCCCACCAGCCCGACTCGAGCACGAACATCGTCATCGACGACGGGTGCTTCCCGAAGTTCGGGATGCCGCTGCCACCGGCGTGGTGGGTGATCGACATGTCGGTGTCCTGGCAGGCGGCCCACAGCGGGTCGTAGACCTGGGAGAAGAGCGGGTCGATCCAGGGGGTGTCGGGCGAGACGCCGGGCAGCAGGATGCCGGAGAGGCCCTGCTCCTTGGCCCAGTAGACGTCCTTGACGGCCTCGTCGACGTCGTTGAGCGCCACCTGGGCGAGCCCGGCGCGGCGCTCGGGCGCCTCGGCCACGAAGTCGACCAGCCACCGGTTGTGGGCCCGCAGGCCGGCGAGGCGCTTCGGGAAGTCCTCGGGCGACGGGGCCGGGGCGATCACCACGCCGGTCGGGAAGAACGGCGGCACGGTGTTCGGGAAGAGCACCTCGGCGGCGACGCCCTCGGCGTCGAGGTCGGAGTTGCGGCGCTCGGTGTCCCAGTTGCGGGTGCGGCCGTCGTCCTGGAGGTCGCGGAACGGGTTCTTGTAGCCGCCGCGCCAGGCGTCGAACTCGTCACGCCAGGCCGGATCGAGGTACTCGCGGTACTGGGCGTGGTTGCCGCCGGCGTGGCCGTCGGAGGAGATGACGATGTAGCGGTCGCTCGGCGCCATGGTGTGGTTGCTCCTGATCTCGGGTGCCCGGGCCCCCTGACCCGGCTGCGGCCACGGTACGACACAGTCATGACTGGATCAAGGCTGGGAGTGGGGCCGAAGGTCACATCCTGGGGCCGGCTGCGGCCGGGACCCCCGGGCCCGACGAGTGCAGCGTCCGGTGTGCGCGGCTCAGGCCGGGCGAGGCTGGAAGTACGGCAGGGTCACGCCACCCGGATGGGCGTGGAACGTGACCTCCACCGGCATGCCGACCTGCACCGCGTCGTGCTCGCACCCGACGAGGTCGGCCAGCATGAACCACCCCTCCTCCATCTCGACGACGAGCGGCACGTAGGGCACCTCGAACGCCGGGGTCTGGGGCCGCCACACCGCGGTCCAGCTGTAGACGGTGCCGCGGCCGGAGCTCACCTCCCACCGCAGGTCGGTGGAGGTGCAGTGGGCGCACAGGACAGCCGGGGTGTGGGTGGCGCCGCCGCACTGCCCGCAGCGCTGGAAGCGGAGCTCGCCGGCCGCGCAGCCCTCCCAGTAGGTGCGGGAGACGACACCGGGCACGGGCAGGGGGATGTCGCCCTCCTGGGGCTTCAGCACGGTCACGGGCGCTCCTTCCCGAGCAGGACGACGTCGGTGAACAGCGCGCCGGCACCCCCGCCGGTGCACATGGCCACCTCGGCGCCGGGAGCCTGCATCGACACGCACGTGCCCCGCAGCTGCTCGACGCCGCGCAGCACCCGCTGCAGCAGCTGCACCGCGGCGCCGCCGTGGCTGAACGACATCGTGCCGCCGTCGGTGGTGACGGGGTGGCGGCCGCCGGGCTCGATGACGCCGGAGGTGACGTAGTCGCCGCCCTCGCCGGGGCCGCAGAACCCGTAGGCCTCGAACTGGCGGATGATCTCGAACGAGAACGGGTCGTAGAACTCGCAGACGTCGACGTCGTCGGGCCCGAGCCCGGCGCAGGCGAGGGCCTCCTCGGCCGCCCGGCGCCCGACGTAGCCGGCCACGAGGTCGTCGCGCTGGTTGCCCCCGAGGTCCCAGACGGGCGGGTGCTGGTAGGCGGGGCCGTAGTAGTCGGTGCCGCCACCGAGGATGTACACGGGCGTGCCAGGCAGGTCGGCGGCGCGGTCGGCGCGGGTCAGCACGACACCGGCGCCGCCCTCGGAGGTCATCGCGCACTCGAGCAGGTGGAACGGGTCGGCCACCATCCGCGAGGCCAGCACGTCCTCCGCGGTGAAGGGCCCCCGCCCCGAGTAGACCGCGTCGGGGTGGGCGTGGCCGTTGTTGCGCACGATGGCCGCGGCGTGGGCCATCTGCTCGGCCGTGGTGCCGTACATGTGCATGTGGCGGCGGGCCATCAGCGCGAACTCGGCGGCGGTGAACATGCCGTAGGCCGCCACGAACTCGTTGGTGGGCCGGGTCCACGGAGCGGTCGAGGCCCGCTGGGTGTAGGAGCCGGCGCCCCCGGTGGCGAACACCACCGTGGTGGCCATGCCGGCCGCGATGGCCATGGCCCCCTCGAGCAGGGCGGGGATGCCCAGCGCGTTCATCGAGCGCCACATGGGGCCGTTGCGCGACTGGTAGAGGCTGTCTCTTATACACATCTGACGCTGCCGACGAAGAGGATAGTGGGGG
>CAMFLJ010000219.1 GCA_945957335.1 uncultured Actinomycetes bacterium
CCCCGGCGGCGAGCGCCTCGGCGGCCAGGTCGTGCACCTCGTCGGGGGCCACCGGCGCCGGCGGAGGCACGGTGAGGCGCGTCGGCCGGGGCAGGGCCCGCACCGCGTGGGCGGCGGTGGCGGTCCGCAGCAGCGACGCCGGGCGGCCGGCCCAACGCCACGCGGCCCAGTCGGCCAGGTCGAACAGCTCGGCGGGCGGTCCCCAGCCGGTGACCTTGGCCAGCGGCTGGAGCTCGACGCCCTCGGGCGGCTCGACGTCGTCGGCCACGACCCACGCCCCCACCCGCCGCCCGGCCAGGGCGATGCGCACCGACGTGCCCACCCGCACCTGGTCGGCCAAGGCCTCGGGCACGGCGTAGTCGAAGAGCTTGTCGAGCCCGGGCTCGTCGGGCCGCACCCGCACCACCCTCCCGACCGGGGGCGGCGGACCGGCCACGTCGGGTGTCGCACCCCCCGAACCGGTCAGGTCTGTATCTGCCGGGGCTGACGGAGACCCAACCGGTTCGGGAGGCGCTGCGGGCTCGTCCGGGGGCGCGACGGGGTCGTCCCCGAAGAGGGAGCCCTGGTCGCGTGGTGGACGGGCGGCCACGGTGGGGTGCCGCCGGCGGGTCGGTCGACTCAGAGGCCGAGCGCCGACTTCAGCTGCTCGACGCGGTCGGTGCGCTCCCAGGTGAACTCGTCGCCGGTGCGGCCGAAGTGGCCGTAGGCGGCGGTGGCCCGGTAGCGGGGCTTGCGCAGGTCGAGGTCGCGGACGATGGCGGCGGGGCGCAGGTCGAAGATCTCGCGCACGGCGGCGGAGATCTGGTCGGGGTCGACGGTGGAGGTGCCGAAGGTCTCGACCATCAGCGACACCGGGTGGGCCACGCCGATGGCGTAGGCGACCTGGATCTCGCAGCGCTGGGCGGCGCCGGCGGCCACCACGTTCTTGGCGACCCAGCGGGCGGCGTAGGCGGCCGAGCGGTCGACCTTGGACGGGTCCTTGCCGGAGAAGGCGCCGCCGCCGTGGCGGGCCATGCCGCCGTAGGTGTCGACGATGATCTTGCGGCCGGTGAGGCCGGCGTCGCCGACGGGGCCGCCGATGACGAAGCGGCCGGTCGGGTTGACGAAGACCTCGTAGTCGTCGTCGGCGAACTCGGCCGGGATGACCGGGCGGATCACGTTCTCGATGAGGTCGGGCCGGATGGCGTCGTCGCGGTCGATGCCGTCGTTGTGCTGGGTGGAGATCAGCACGGTGCGCAGCTTGACCGGCTTGCCGTCGACGTAGTCGAAGGTGACCTGGGTCTTGCCGTCGGGGCGCAGGTACGGCACGGTGCCGGCCTTGCGGACGTCGGCGAGGCGCTCGGCCATGCGGTGGGCGACGTGGATCGGCAGCGGCATGAGCACGTCGGTCTCGTCGCAGGCGTAGCCGAACATCATCCCCTGGTCGCCGGCGCCCTGCTTGTTGAGCAGGTCCTCGCCGGAGGTGCCGGTGCGCACCTCCTCGGAGTCGTCGACGCCCTGGGCGATGTCGGGCGACTGCTCGTCGAGGCTGACCATGACGCCGACGGTGTTGCCGTCGTAGCCGTAGGACTCGCGGTTGTAGCCGATCTCGTTGATCGTCGACCGGACGATCTTGGGGATGTCGACGTAGCCGGAGGTCGTGATCTCGCCGGCCACCACGGCGAGGCCGGTGGTGACGAGGGTCTCGCAGGCGACCCGGCTCATCGGGTCCTGCGCCAGCATGGCGTCGAGGATCGCGTCGGAGATCTGGTCGGCCACCTTGTCGGGGTGGCCCTCGGTCACGGACTCCGAGGTGAAGGTCCAGCTGGTCACTGATGCTCCTTGCCGGCGGGAGGGGTCGGTCGGGGCTCGGGCCGCCCGCTCGTGTCGGTGGGTGGTGGGGTCAGGTGGTGCGCAGGGCCACGACGGCGTCGAGCACGGCGCGGGCCACTGACCGCTTGTCGGTCAGTGGGACATCTTGGTCGACCCCGTCGGCCCTGACGAGCACGACCGCGTTGGTGTCGTGCTCGAAGCCGACGCCGGGGGCGGCGACGTCGTTGGCGACGATGAGGTCGAGGTTCTTGCGCTCGAGCTTCTTGCGGGCGTTGGCCACGAGGTCGTCCGTCTCGGCGGCGAAGCCGACGACCAGCTGGCCCGGGCGCTTGCCGTGGCCGAGGTCGACGAGGAAGTCGTGGGTGGGCTCGAGCACGATGGTCGGCGGGCCGTCGGCGGCGGCGGCCAGCTCGTCCTTCTTGAGCTTGTGGTCGGCCACGACGGCGGGCCGGAAGTCGGCGACGGCCGCGGCCATCACGACCACGTCGTGGTCGGGGGCGATCGGCATCACCGCGGCCTGCATGTCGGCGGCGCTGACGACGTCGATGACCTCGGCGCCCGCGGGGGCGGCCAGGGAGGCGGTGGTGACGAGCGTGACCTGCGCGCCGCGAGCGGCGGCCTCGGCGGCGATGGCGTAGCCCTGCTTGCCCGAGGACCGGTTGGTGATCACGCGCACCGGGTCGATGGCCTCACGGGTGCCGCCGGCGGTGACGAGCACGCGGACGCCCTCGAGGTCGCGAGCCGGGGCGGTGGCGGCCGCACCGGAGAGCACCTGCTCGACGGCGGCGACGATGTCGGCCGGGTCGGCCAGGCGGCCGGTGCCGACGTCGCCACCGGCCAGGCGGCCCTCGGCGGGCGGCACCACGACCACGCCGCGCGAGCGCAGCGTGTCGAGGTTGGCCTGCACCGCGGGGTGCTCCCACATCTCGGTGTGCATCGCCGGGCACACGATCACCGGGGCCCGGGTGGCGAGCAGCGTGGCGGTGAGCAGGTCGTCGGAGTAGCCCGAGGCGTAGGCCGACAGCAGCCGGGCCGTCGCCGGGGCGACGAGCACGAGGTCGGTGCGCTGGCCGAGCCGGGTGTGCGGGATCGGCGAGGCCTCGTCCCACAGCGAGGTCTGGACCGGCTCGGAGGCCAGGGCCGAGAACGTGGTCTCGCCCACGAAGTGGGTGGCACCCTCGGTGAGCACCGGGGCGACGTGCACGCCGGCGTCGACGAGGCGGCGGCAGACCTCGACGGCCTTGTAGGCGGCGATGCCGCCGGTGACGCCGAGGACGACGTGGCGCCCGGCGAGGCTCATGGTCGTGCGGTGGTGGCGGTCGGTGACCGGAGGGTCACTCGGCCGCGGCGTCGGCCTGCTCGACGGCGAGCTCGTCGACCTCGATGCGCACCGGCACGATCTTGTCGGCCGAGATCTCCTCGAAGGCGATCGAGAGCGGCTTGCGGGCCACGGAGGTGACCTGCGGCGGCACGTTGGAGCCGATGCCCTCGCCGAGCTGGTTGAAGTAGGCGTTGATCTGACGGGCCCGCTGGGCGGCCAGCGACACCAGGGTGAACTTGGAGTCGACCTTGGAGAGGAGGTCCTCGATCCGGGGGTTCACCATCGAGTCATGGATCTGGGCCACGAGACAACCTTCCGTAGGGGCGCACGAGCGCGCCGAAACCAGCCGGGAAAGGCTACCAGGCCCTCAGCCCCTGGCGGCGCGGGCCTCGGCGATGAGGCGCTCGACCTCGTCGACGGTGCGGTCGAGGTCGTCGTTCACGATCCGGATGGCGTCGAGCTGGCGGGCCCGGTCGATCTCGCCCTGGGCCACGCGGATGCGCTCCTCGGCCTGCTCGGGCGGGTCTCCCCTGCCCCGGAGGCGCTCGGCCTGGACCTCGGGCGAGGGCGGCTCGAGGAGGATGAACAGGCGGTCGGCGGGCGGGACCCGCTCGATGACCTGCTCGGCGCCCTGGACGTCGATCTCGAGCACGATGTCGCGCTCGTCGCCGGCGTCGGGCCACGGGGTGCCGTAGAGGTTGCCGAGGAACTCGGCGTGCTCGAGGAAGCCGCCCTCGGCGATGCGCGCCTCGAAGGTGGGCCGGTCGACGTAGGTGTAGGCGTCGTCGGGCTCACCGGGGCGCTGGGAGCGGGTGGTCCAGGAGCGCGAGAGCCACAGGCGGGGGTCGGCGGCCACGAGGCGCGCCACGACCGTGCCCTTGCCCACGCCTCCGGGGCCGCAGACGACGACGATCACGAGGTGGTGGGGGCGGTGCTCAGCTGAACGCGGCCAGCAGGGACTTGCGCTGCTGCTCGCCGAGGCCGCGCAGGCGGCGGGTGTCGGCGATGCCGACCTCGTCCATGGTGCGACGGGCCTTCACCTTGCCGACGCCGGGCAGCGACTCGAGCACGGCGAGCACCTTGATGCCGGCGACCATGTCGTCGGTCTCGGCCTGGGTGAGGAGCTCGGCCAGGGTGATCGAGCCCATCTTCAGGCGCTCCTTGATCTCGGCGCGGGCACGACGGGCCTCGGCGGCCTTGGCCAGCGCCGCCTGGCGCTGCTCGGGGGTGAGAGAGGGAGGCTGCGGCATGGCGCCCACCCTAGCCCGGGGCCCGGGCCGGGCCGGAGGACCGGGCCCCACCCCGGTGACCAGGGCCGACGCGGGCCCGAATCCCGACCAGGTCGCTCCGGGAATAGGTTCCGGGTCCTCCCGGTTACCTTGACACTGTCGTTGTCAAGAAAGCTGGTATCGAGCATGTCCGAGCTGCAGAGCATCGCCCTCCCCGTGCTGCCGCTGTCGAGCGGCGTCGTGCTCCCCGGGATGGTCGTGACCCTCGCCCTCGAGACCGAGGAGGCCCGCGACGCGGTCGACGCCGCCGACGCCGGTCAGGTCCTGCTGGTCCCCCGGGTCGACGGGCTCTACTCCCGAGTCGGCACCGTGGCGGCCATCGAGGACGCCGGCGAGGTGCGCCGCGGCATGCGTGCCGTGGTGGTCCGCGGCCTGCACCGGGCCCGGCTGGGCGCCGGTCTGCCCGGCCTCGGCCGTGGCCTCGTCGTGGAGGCCGAGCCGGTCGACGAGGGCGACCCCACCGAGCGGGCCCGCCAGCTCGCCCGCGAGTACACCGCCGTCATCGAGGCGGTGCTCGACCACCGCGGCGCCCGCGGCATCGCTGCGGCCCTGAAGGAGCTCACCGACCCGGGCCAGATCGCCGACACCGCCGGCTACTCGCCCGACCTCGGCCTCGACCAGAAGATCGAGGTGCTCGAGACCGTCGACGTCGAGGCCCGCCTGGAGAAGGTGCTGGGCTGGGCCAAGGAGACCCTCGCAGAGCTGGCCCTGAAGGAGCGCATCCGCTCCGAGGTGTCCGACGGCATGGAGAAGCAGCAGCGCGAGTTCCTCCTGCGCCAGCAGCTGGCCGCCATCCGCAAGGAGCTGGGCGAGGACACCGAGAGCGACGACGCCGTCGAGCGCTACCGCGCCCGGGCCGAGGAGCCCGGCGTGCCCGCCGCGGTCCGCGAGGCCATCCTCCGCGAGGTCGACAAGCTCGAGCGCACGCCCGAGCAGAGCATGGAGCACGGCTGGATCCGCACGTGGCTCGACACCATGGCCGAGCTGCCGTGGGGCGTCACCAGCGACGACACCGTCGACCTCGGCGCCGCCCGGGAGGTGCTCGACGCCGACCACGAGGGCCTCGACGACGTCAAGGCCCGCATCGTGGAGTTCCTCGCCGTGCGCAAGCGCCGGGCCGACCAGGGCCTGGAGGCCGCCGGCGGCCGGGGCTCGGGCGCCATCATCACCCTCGTCGGGCCTCCCGGCGTGGGCAAGACCTCGCTGGGCGAGTCGGTGGCCCGCGCCATGGGCCGCCCGTTCGTGCGGGTCGCCCTCGGCGGCGTGCGCGACGAGGCCGAGATCCGCGGCCACCGCCGCACCTACGTCGGCGCCATGCCCGGCCGCATCGTCCGCGCCATCACCGAGGCCGGCTCCATGAACCCCGTCGTCATGCTCGACGAGATCGACAAGGTCGGCGCCGACTGGCGCGGCGACCCCTCGTCGGCCCTGCTCGAGGTGCTCGACCCGGCCCAGAACCACACCTTCCGCGACCACTACCTCGAGGTCGACCTCGACCTGTCCGACGTCGTGTTCGTGGCCACGGCCAACGTCATCGACACCATCCCCGGGCCCCTGCTCGACCGGATGGAGGTCGTCAGCCTCGACGGCTACACCGAGGACGAGAAGGTCGCCATCGCCCGTGACCACCTGCTCGCCCGCCAGCGCGAGCGCAACGCCGTCGCCGACGGCGAGGTGGAGGTCACCGACGAGGCCCTGCGGCGGGTCGTCACCGACCACACCCGCGAGGCCGGCGTCCGTGGCCTCGAGCGGGCCATCGGCAAGCTGCTGCGCAAGGTCGCCACCGCGCTCTCCACCGGCGAGCGCGAGGCGCCGGTCGTCGTCGACGCCGACGACGTCAGCACCTGGCTGGGCCGGCCCCGGTTCACCGCCGAGGTCGCCGAGCGCACCTCGGTGCCGGGCGTGGCCACCGGCCTCGCCGTCACCGGCGTGGGCGGCGACGTGCTGTTCGTCGAGGTCACCTCGATGGCCGGCGAGGGCCTGGTCCTCACCGGTCAGCTGGGCGACGTCATGAAGGAGTCGGCGTCGATCGCAATCAGCTAGCTCCGCTCGCACGCGGACGTGCTGGGCCTCGACGACGTCGACTTCGAGGGTCGTCGCTTCCACGTCCACTTCCC
>CAMFLJ010000220.1 GCA_945957335.1 uncultured Actinomycetes bacterium
CCACCGTGCTGGTCGGCCGCCTGGGCGAGGCCGTGTCGTCGGCCCGCGCCGACACCGCGCTGATGGGCGCCGACCTCGTGGTGCGAGCCGCCGCCGACGTGCCGCTCGAGCCCGCCTTCGAGCACGCCGTGCTCGCCCTCGGCGGCCCCGTGGTGGTCGACGGCGTCGTGGTCGAGCCGGGCACCCTCGCCTACCTGGCGCGCGGCGGGGGAGAGCTGTCGGTGGCGCCGGCGCCCGGCTCGGGCACGGGCCGCCTGGTGCTGCTCGGCGGCGAGCCGTTCCCCGACCGGCTCTCGATGTTCTGGAACTTCGTGGCCCGCTCGCGCGACGAGCTCGAGGACGCCGCCGCCGACTGGGCGAGCGGCGCCCCGCGCTTCGGCGACGTCGCCGTCGACGTGCCCCGCACGCCGGTGCCCTCCATGGCCCCCCGCTCCCGCTGACGCGCCGCCCCCTCCCCGTTCTCGTGGAGCTTCCACGTCGCCGGCGACACGAAACCTCCACGAGAACGTGCTCGGGAGGCGATGGAACGGGTCAGGCGTCCTCGCGGGGGATGTCGACCCGGTCCCAGTAGCCGGCCAGGCGCTCGTCGATGAAGCCCCGGTCGAGTCCGAACTCGGCGAGCGAGTAGGTGTGGCGGCCGTGCTTGCCCTGCACCTGGTCGGCCATGTGGTCGCGCATGGCCTGCGCGGCCTCCGGGGTGAGCTCGCGCCCGACCCGGTCGTAGATCCGCTGCACGCAGGCGATCGGGTCGGCGAGCAGGTCCTGGTAGCGGATGTCGACGAAGCGGTCGTCGCCGTGGCTGGTGCGGTAGTCGTGGATGCGCTCGACGATCGTCATCAGCCAGTCGGGCCAGTCACGGGCGATCTGGTCGTGGAAGTCGTGGTCGGTGAAGGTGCCCGACAGGCACTCGGTGAGGCTGAGCGTGGAGGCGATGCACTTGGCCGGGTCGCGGTGGGTCTGCACGAACACGGCGTCGGGGTAGGCGGCGGCGACGGTCTCCATGGCGTAGCCGTGCACCGGGGACTTGAGCTGCCACGGCCCCGGGCACTGCGAACCGAGGACCTGCAGGACCTGGCGGTTGTAGTCGTAGGCGTGGGTGAGGTCGGTGGCGAGCAGCCAGTCCGCGTAGCCCTCGACGTTGAACTGGTTCTCGAGCGAGATGCTGGCGAAGTGCTGGCTGAGGGGGATCGCGCACTCCACCGCGTCCTCGGGCTCGTCGTGGTGGATCGCCTTGAACCGTGGGTTGACGAGGTCGAGCAGGTTCCCGGCCTCCTTGGCCGCGAGGTAGCGGGGGTCGCTCCAGTAGCCGTCGGTGGTGGGTGGTGGCACCGAGTCGGTGGCCTCCCACTGGCGCATCGACCGGCTGTGCGGGTCGGCGGCCAGGAGGTGGCTCAGCGCGGTGGTGCCGGTGCGGGAGAGGCCGACCACGATGATCTGCACGGGTGGTGGGGTGGCGGCCTCGGCCGGGTGGGTGCCGACCCACTCGGTGACCTTCAGGCGGTTGCGCAGGGCGCCGCGCACCGACGAGTCGAAGGCGGCGTCGCCGATCGCGTTGAGCCGGGCCGACGCGACGTTGCCGGCCAGCAGGTCGAGCCCGTCGCGGAACGACGGGTGCCCGTAGTCGTCGAGCCCCTCGGCGGCGGCGACCTCCTCGAGCGCGCGGTCGACGTCGTAGCTGTCCATCGGTTCCCCCATGTCGGACGGCACTGCGGTGGCGCGTCCCCACGCGCCGGGCGAACGCTACCCGGCGGCCCGGCCGGGGCCGGACGAGTCGTGGGACAACGGTCATCCGACGGTCCCGCCCAGGAAACGCCGGGGAAACCTCGGCCCTCCACGCTGGTCGCATGGGAGCGAGCGACCCGCACGACATCAACACGCGCCTGATCGAGCCGGTCGACGCCAACGTCATCGTGCTGTTCGGGGCGACCGGCGACCTGTCGCGCCGCAAGCTGCTGCCCGGCCTGTTCCACCTGTCGAAGGCGGGGCTCCTGCCCCGCAGCCGGGTGGTGGGGGTGTCGCTCGACGACATGGACGACGAGGCCTTCCGCCGCTTCACCCACGACGCCGTGGCCGAGTTCGGCCGCGGCATCGGCGACGGCCACCACTGGGCCGACTTCGAGAAGACGCTGCACCACACGTCGATGGCGGCGGGCGCCGCGGGCCTGGCCCTGCGGGTGCAGGACCTCGAGGAGGAGCTCGGCGGACGGCCCAACCGCCTGCACTACCTGAGCGTGCCGCCCCAGGCCGCCGAGGACGTGGTCGACATGATCGGCGCGGCGGGGCTGGCCGAGCGCTCCCGCATCATCATGGAGAAGCCCTTCGGCACCGATCTCCGGTCGGCCCGTGAGCTGAACGCCGGGCTGCACCAGACGTTCCGCGAGGACCAGATCTTCCGGATCGACCACTTCCTCGGCAAGGAGGCGGCGCTCAACATCCTCGCCTTCCGGTTCGCGAACGGCCTGTTCGAGCCGATCTGGAACCGCGAGCACATCGACCACGTTCAGATCGACGTGCCGGAGACGCTGGGCCTCGGCCACCGCATCGGCTTCTACGAGGGCACCGGCGCCTATCGCGACATGGTGGTCACCCACCTGTTCCAGATCCTGGCGTTCATGGCGATGGAGCCGCCGACCACGCTCGAGTCGAAGGCCATCAGCGAGGAGAAGAACAAGGTCTTCCGGTCGATGAAGCCGATCCAGCCCGCCGACGTGGTGCGCGGCCAGTACAGCGGGTACCTCGACGAGGCCGGCGTGCCGGTCCACTCCGACACCGACACGTTCATCGCCCTGCGCTGCGAGATCGACAACTGGCGCTGGGCCGGCGTGCCGTTCTACCTGCGCACCGGCAAGAAGATGGCCGAGGGCGCCCGCATCATCTCGATCGCGTTCCGGGAGCCACCGAAGAGCATGTTCCCGATCGGCTCCGGGGTCGGCTCCGCGGGCCCGGACCACCTCACCTTCGACCTGGCCGACGTCTCGAAGCTGTCGCTGTCGTTCTACGGCAAGCGCCCGGGCCCGGGCCTGAAGCTCGACAAGCAGAGCCTCCAGTTCTCCCTGCACGAGACGGGCCGCAGCGCCGACATCCTCGAGGCCTACGAGCGGCTGATCCTCGATGCCATGAGCGGCGACCACACGCTGTTCAACTCCTCCGAGGGCGTCGAGCGGCTGTGGGAGCTGAGCGAGCCGCTGCTCGACAACCCGCCCCCCGTGCGCCCCTACGCCCCCGGCTCGTGGGGGCCCAACGCCATCCACCAGCTCATCGCCCCCTACGCCTGGCGCCTGCCGTTCGAGCGGGCCTGGCGGGGGGCGTGACCCGGGTGGCGGTGCCCGGGCGACCCCACCGATGATCTGACACACTGGCTGTCACCTTCTCGGCGAGGGCCGGGGGAGAGGGGGACGGTCGATGGACGTCACGCTGCTCGGCACCGGCTCGCCGGTGCCCGACCCGAACCGGGCCGGCCCGGCCACCCTCGTGCGCGCCGGCGGCACCCTCCTGCTCGTCGACGCCGGCCGCGGCGTGCTCATGCGCCTCGCCGCCGCCGGGGCGTTCCCCGGGATGCTCGGCGCGGTGCTGCTCACCCACCTCCACAGCGACCACCTGACCGACCTCAACGACGTCGTCACCACCCGCTGGGTGATGAGCCCGGTGCCCAACCCGCTCGTGGTCTACGGCCCGCCGGGCACCCGGCAGGTGGTCGACGGGATGCTGGCCATGCTCGCCCCCGACATCTCCTACCGCCTCGCCCACCACGACGACCTGAACGACCCGCCGCAGGTCGAGGTCGTCGAGGTCGCCCCCGGCGACGTGCTCACCATCGGCGAGGCCCGGGTGGTCGTCGGCCGCACCGACCACCGCCCGGTCGAGCCCACCGTCGGCTACCGGGTCGAGCACGAGGGCCGGTCGGTGGTGCTCGGCGGCGACGGCATCCCCTGCGCCGGGCTCGACGAGCTCTGCGCCGGCGCCGACGCCTACGTGCAGACCGTGCTGCGCGAGGACCTCGTGAAGCTGGTGCCGATGGAGCGCTTCCAGGACATCCTCGACTACCACTCGAGCGTCGAGCAGGCGGCCACGACGGCCACCCGGGCCGGGGTGCGCACGCTCGTGCTCACCCACTACGTGCCGGCCCTCCCCGCCGGCATGGAGGACGAGTGGCGCGCCATGGCTGCGGCCCACTTCGCCGGCGAGGTCGTGCTCGGCGACGACCTCACCTCCCTCACGCTGGGCTGACCTCGGCGGGCGCGGTCCCGGCCCGAGGGTGACGGTCGGCCCTTCTGGCACCCGGCGGGGCATGACATCCTGAGGTCAGCGGCGGGGGCACGCCCGCCGCCGACCCCGGGAAGGCCCCGCATGACCGCCACCCCGCCACCAACGCCGGCCGACGAGCTCGACGGGCCGGGCGCCGAGGCGTACGGGACCCTGCTGAAGGCGGCGCTCGACCAGGTCCCCGCCAGCTCGGTGATGGTGTTCGACCGGGACCTCGTCTACCGGGTCGCCCGGGGCGGCGCCCTGGCGCCTCGAGGCTTCGACCCGGCCCGGGTCGAGGGCCATCCGGTGCAGGAGGTCCTGGCCGACCGGTGGCCGATCTACGAGGACGCCTACGTCGGCGCCCTCGAGGGCCGATCGAGCCGGTTCGAGGTGACCTCGCCCGACGGCACCCGGATCTTCGAGATCCACACCGCCCCCCTGCGCGACGACACCGATGCCGTGTCCGGCGGCATCTCCGTCGCGGTCGACGTCACCGAGCCGGCCCGCCAGGTGGCGGAGCTGGCCATCTCCGAGGAGCGGTGGCGGCGCACCATGGAGGACGCGCCGATCGCCATGATGATCGTGTCACCGGAGGGCGGGTTCCTCGACGTGAACCCGGCAGCCTGCGCGCTCTACGGCCGCGAGCGGTCCGAGCTGCTCTCGTTGACGTGGCAGGAGCTGACCCACCCCGACGACCTCGACAAGGGGCTGGGAGACGTCGCCGACCTCCTCGCCGGGCGGATCGACAGCATCCGCGTGCGCAAGCGCTTCGTGAGGTCCGACGGCTCGGTCATGCACGCCGACCTCTCGGTGAGCCCCATCCGCGATGCCGGGGGCGAAGCGCTCTTCCAGGTCGCCCAGATGGTCGACGTCACCGAGCAGGTGCGCTCCGAGGAGCGGCTCCGTCGCAGCGAGGACGAGCTGCGGATGATCCTCGACTCGTCGCCCGACGCCATCGTGCGCCTCGACGGTGAGGGCCGGATCCTCTTCGTGAACGCAACCGTCGGGGCCAACGGCATCATCGACACCGAGGGCCTCGTCGGGAGCTACTTCGCCGACTTCGCCCCGCCTGACGCGAACGACGACTGGGGCGACCACATCCGAGCCGTCTTCGCCACCGGCGAGGCCGTCTCCTTCGAGATCCAGGTGGGTGAGGTCTGGGGCAACGCCTGGTGGGACGTGCGCATCGTGCCGACGCTCGACGAGCGAGGCCAGGTCACCCACGTCACCGTCCTGGCACGCGACATCAGCTCGCAGAAGCACGCCGAGCTGGCCCTGCTGGACGCCGCCACCCACGACCCGCTCACCGGCCTGGCCAACCGGGCCGAGCTGTACAGCGAGATCGAGCGGGCCCTCTCGGCCTCGGCCCGGTCGGGGGCCGCGACCGCGGTCATGATGCTCGACCTCGACCGGTTCAAGGGCGTCAATGACTCGCTCGGCCACGCCACCGGCGACGGGCTGCTCCTCGCCGCGGCGCGTCGGATCCAGGCCACGGTCCGGGGCGGCGACATGGCCGGGCGCCTCGGGGGCGACGAGTTCGTGGTCGTGATGCGCGACCTGGCCGACCCGACCGAGTCGGCGCGCGTCGCCGAGCGCCTCGTCGCCGCGTTCCGCGAGCCGATGGCCGTCGGCGACCTGGCCCTGGTCACCACCGCCAGCGTGGGGCTCACCGTGGCCGACGCGGAGAGCGCCACCGACCCGGCGCGCCTGCTCGACGAGGCCGACACCGCCCTCTACGCGGCGAAGCAGTCGGGCCGCGACCGGCTCTCGTACTTCGACGACGCCCTGCGCACCGTCGTCGACGCCCGGCGGCGCACCGAGGACGAGCTCCGCCACGCCCTCGACCGGGGTGAGCTCGAGCTGTGGTTCCAGCCCGAGATCGACCTCGCCACCGGTCGTGTGCGCGCCGCTGAGGCCCTGCTGCGCTGGCGCCACCCCTCCGGCGAGCTCATGGCCGCCGAGCGGTTCATCCACGTGGCCGAGGAGTCGGGGCTCATCCTCGACATCGGCGACTGGGTCGTGCGCGAGGCGTGCCGCCAGGCGGCGTCGTGGGCCGCGGACCGTCCCGAGGACCCGCCCGTGGTGCGGGTGAACCTCTCGCTCGCCCAGCTCAGCGACGTCGAGCTGGGGGCCACGGTGAGGGGTGCGCTCCACGCGGCCGGGTTGCCGGCCCACCTGCTGTGCGTCGAGGTCGACGAGGGCACGCTCCTGCGGAGCGCGGCCGTGACGGCCGAGGCGCTCGCCGCCCTGCGCGAGATGGGCGTGCTGGTGGCCGTCGACGCCTTC
>CAMFLJ010000221.1 GCA_945957335.1 uncultured Actinomycetes bacterium
CCCCGACGCCAACATCATCTTCGGCACCGTCATCGACGACGAGATGGGCGACGAGGTGCGCGTCACGGTCATCGCCGCCGGCTTCGACCGCTGGGACTCGCCCGACGCCAAGAAGGGCGGCGGTCGCGGTGGCCGCGCCGACGAGCCGGTCCGCGACGTCTTCGCCACCAGCGACGACGACGACGATCTCGGCGACGACGACGACTTCGACGTCCCCTCCTTCCTCCAGTAGCCCCACGGGCCCCGTCCCGGTGGGCGCCTGGCGGGAGCCGTTGCCCGACGGCCGTGCCGTCGAGCTGCGGGCCACGTCGCGCGCCGACGGCGACCTCTTCGTCGACGGCCCGGCCGACGCACTGATCGCCCGGCGCCGGGCGGTCGTCGATCGTCCGTGGGTGTGGCTGCGCCAGGTCCACGGCGACCGTGTCGTGGTGGTCGGGCCCGACGACCCGGCCACCGTGGCCGGCGCGGAGGCCGACGCCGCGGTCACCACCCGCGCCGACGTGGCGCTGGCGGTGCACGGCGCCGACTGCGGCATCCTCGGGCTCTGGTCGCCCGAAGGGGTCGTCGGCGTCGCCCACGCCGGATGGAAGGGCCTGGTGGCGGGGGTGATCCCGGCGGCGGCGGCCGCCATGCGCTCTCTCGGCGCCTCGCGAGTCTCGGCCGTGGCCGGTCCCTGCATCGGGCCGGAGTGCTACGAGTTCGGCGCCGACGACCTCGCCTCTGTGGAGGCCGTGCTCGGCCCAGAGGTGCGGGGCACCACCTCCTGGGGCACGCCGGGGCTCGACCTGCCGGCCGCCCTCGCCGCGGCGTGCGCCACAGCCGACGTGGCCCTCGTCGCGCCGGCCTCGCCGTGCACCGCGTGCGAGGTCGACCTCCACTGGTCGCACCGGGCCCGGGCCGACACCGGCCGCCAGGCCATGGTCGTGTGGCTCGAGCCCGGAGGTGCCCGGTGAGCGCCGTCGACCCGGCCGACGTCGCCCGCCGCCTCGAGGTGGTGCAGGCCCGCATCGACTCCGTCGCCGGCGGCCGCGAGGTCGGCCTGGTGGCCGTCACCAAGGGCTTCGGCGCCGACGCGGTGCGGGCCGCCCTGGGCCTCGGCCTCGCCGTCGTCGGTGAGAACTACGCCCAGGAGCTGCTGGCCAAGGCCGCCGACCTCGACGCCCACCCCGTCCCCGGCGCCGTGCCGAGGTGGCACTTCCTGGGCCGCCTCCAGCGCAACAAGGTGCGCCACCTCGCCGCCGTCGTCGACGTGTGGGAGAGCGTCGACCGGGCCGAGCTGGTGGCCGAGATCGCCCGGCGGGCCCCGGGTGCGGCCGTGCTCGTGCAGGCCAACCTGTCCGGCGAGGCCCAGAAGGGCGGCGCACCCCTCGACGAGGTGCCCGTCCTCGTGGCCCAGGGCCGCGAGCTCGGCCTCGACGTGCGTGGCCTCATGGGCGTCGGTCCGGCCGGTGCGCCCGAGGCCGCCCGCCCCGGCTTCCGGGCCCTCGTGGCGCTGGCCGACGAGCTGGGCCTCCCCGAGCGCTCCATCGGCATGAGCGCCGACCTCGAGGTGGCCCTCGAGGAGGGCGCCACCACCGTGCGGGTCGGCACCGACCTGTTCGGCCCCCGCCCGCCGCGTCCCTCGACCGGTGGTGGAGGCTGAGGCCTCACCCGCTGGCATCCGGTGTGCCCGGAACCACTAGCCTCTCCTGCGATCGATGACGCCGCGGCCCTCCGCGCCCGGCACGGAGGAACCGATGGCGACGATGTGGCGCAAGGCCATGCTGTACCTGGGGCTCGGGCCCGACGACGAGTACGACGACTACGACGCCGGTCCCGACGAGCGTCCGGTGGCGCCGCGCGAGCAGGCCGCCCCGGCCCGCCAGCCCGCCCCTCGGCCCGCTCCGCCCCAGAGCGGCACCGTCACCCGCACCCGCCCGCCGGCCCCGCAGCCCTCGGCGTTCTCCACCCCGCCGCCCGAGCCGAGCGAGCCCCCGGCCGTGCGCACCCTCCCCGTGTCGGGCGACGAGTCGCCCAAGCCCCGGGTGCGGGCCGTGCCGCGCACCCCGCAGAAGGCCCCGCACGTGGTCGAGCCCACCTCGTTCAACCAGGCCCAGGAGGTCGCCGACAAGTTCAAGGCCTCCCAGCCGGTGGCCATGGACCTCCTCGACGTCGACCGTGAGCTGTCGCGCCGCCTCATCGACTTCTCGAGCGGCCTCTGCTACGGCCTCGGCGGCAACATGGAGAAGGTCGCCAACCACATCTACCTGCTCACCCCGTCGGGGGTGGAGGTCACGCCGGACGAACGGCGCAAGCTGGCCGACCGCTCCTACGCCGACGACTGATCGAGCCCTGCCATGTGGGCCCTCGTCGCCACCCTCCTCAACCTGTTCCTGCTGATCCTGTTCGCCCGGGCGATCCTCAGCTGGTTCCCGCCGTCGGGCAACGGTGCCATGGAGACCATCCGTGGCGTCCTCTTCACGATCACCGAGCCGGTGCTCGGGCCGGTGCGGCGCCTCATCCCGCCGGCGCGCATCGGCGGCATGGGCCTCGACCTGTCGTTCATGATCGTGGTGCTGGCCATCATCCTCATCCAGGGCGTGCTGCCCCGCTGAGCGAGCGGCCGGCCTGCCGGGGGGATGGCCCCGGCGTCCGGGCAGCATGGGTACGATCGCTCGGATGGAGTCCACTTCTGGAACCCCCCATCTTCTGACCGACGTCCGCTTCAGCGTGGCCCGCAAGGGCTACGACCCCGATGAGGTCGACAACTTCCTCGAGCGGGTGAGCGCCGCGGTGGCGCAGCTGCAGGACAAGCTGCGCCAGGCCACGGCCGACGCGGAGGCTGCGGAGGGCCGTGCCGCTGAGGCGGGCCGCCAGCAGACCATCCTGCAGGCGCGCGTCGACAAGCTCGAGGACGACCTCGCCGCGGCCGGCTCCGCGCCGGTCGCCGACGCTCCCGCCGTGCCCGCCCGCAACCCGGAGGACGACGCCGCCGAGGCCTCGAAGGTGCTCGTGCTCGCCCAGCGCACCGCCGACGCCGCCGTCGCCGAGGCCCGGGCCACCGCCACGCAGCGGGTCGCCGACGCCGAGGCCGAGGCCTCCCGCATCCTGGCCGCCGCCCGGACCGAGGCCGACGAGTCCGCCTCCCGCCAGCGCGAGGCGCTCGCCGCCGAGGTCCGCTCGCTCGAGGAGTCGCGCGCCAAGCTCGCCGGCGACATCGCCGCCCTCGACCGCTACCTCGACGACCAGCGCTCCAGCCTGGGCGGCGCCCTCGACCGCATCCGCGCCGTGCTCGACGATCCGTCGGCCCTGCGCCTCGGTTCCGCTCCCGTGACCTCCAAGGTCGAG
The DNA here is from genome assembly GCA_945957335.1 of uncultured Actinomycetes bacterium. GTDB lineage: Bacteria > Actinomycetota > Acidimicrobiia > Acidimicrobiales > Acidimicrobilacustridaceae > CAMFLJ01. The sequence goes on from CAMFLJ010000221.1 coordinate 3,328, forward strand.
GTGCCCGACGAGGCCACGCCGGTGGCCGTCGAGCCGGAGCCGGAGCCGGAGCCTGAGCCGGAGCCCGAAGCCGTCACCGTGGTGATCGAGGACGACATCGAGGTGGTCGAGGTCGAGGACGAGCCCGAGGCCGAGGCGCCGTCGAGCCTGTTCGCCCGCGACGAGCACCACGTGCCGGCCGATCCGCCCACCTCGCCGGTGGCCGTGTTCGACGCCGAGGCCGTCGAGGCCGAGGAGCAGTTCCTCGGTGGCGACGATCCCGAGGCCGACGCCGCCATGCGCCGCTTCTTCGAGGCCGACCTCGAGGACGACCAGCGCCACTAGGCCGCTTCGAACCTCCGCAGCACCCGCCGCCGGCCCTTCGAGGCCGGCGGCCTCGCGCCCGCCCCCGACTCCCGTTCTGGCATGCCTTCTGCACCCCTGGGGTGCAAAACGCATGCCAGAAGCCGGAAGTGGGCGGGTCAGCCGACCTTGGTGAGGGTGACGGCGACGGAGGCGCCGTCGAGCTCGATCTGGCGATCGCCGGGCCCGCGCGTGATGTCGGTGGCCAGGACCTCCGCCGCGATGTAGTCGCGATGCGCCTCGACGATCGCCCAGAGGGCGTCGTCGGCGTCGATGCTGACCGTGATGCGGTCGGCGATCTCGAGCCCGGCGGCCTTGCGGGCGTCGTTGAGGGCCCGCACGAGCTCGCGGGCGGTGCCCTCGGCCCGCAGGGCGTCGTCGAGCTCGAGGTCGAGGGCCACGGCCCAACCGTCGTCCTCGACCAGGGCCAGGTCGTCGTGGCGCTCGGCGCGCACCTCGACCTCCTCCGCGGTGAGCTTCTCGCCGGCCACGGTGATGTGGCCGTCGCGCTCGAGGGCGGCCTGCAGCTCGGAGCCGTCGGCCCCGGCCAGCGCGGCCTTCACCTCGTTGACCTTGGGGCCGAGGCGCGGGCCGAGGGCCCGGAAGTTGGGCACCACGTTCCAGCGCATCAGGCCCGAGAGGGTGTCGAGGCGCTCGATCGACTTCACGTTGAGCTCAGCGCGGATCTCGGCGTCGATGTCGTCGTCGAGGGCGGCACCGCTGTGCAGGACCAGGGCCCGTGAGAGCGGCTGGCGCACCTTCACCTTGGCGTCGGTGCGGGCCGAGCGGCCCAGGCCCACCAGGCGGCGGGCAGCGGCCATCTGCTCGGCCAGGGCGACGTCGTGGCGGCCCTTCGGCTCGGGCCAGTCGGTGAGGTGCACCGAGCGCCCGCCGGTGAGCGTGGTGAAGATCTCGTCGGCGAGGAACGGGCAGAACGGCGCCATCAGCTGGGCCACGGTGACGAGGCACTCGTGCAGGGTGGCGTGGGCGTTGGCGTCGGAGGCCTTCCAGAAGCGGGGGCGGCTGCGGCGCACGTACCAGTTGGAGAGGTCGTCGATGAAGCGGCCCAGGCGCTGGGCCCCGCCGAGGGCGTCGAAGCCCTCGAGCGCCTCGGTGACGGCGGCGACGGTGTCGTCGAGCTCGGACAGCACCCACCGGTCGAGCACGTGGGTGGGGGAGACCGGCTCGGCGGAGGGCTGCCAGCCGTCGAGGTCGGCGTAGGTGGCGAAGAACGAGTGCACGTTCCAGAGCGTGAGCAGCGTCTGGCGGGTGGCCTCGCGGATGCCGTCGGCGAACACGCGGCGGGGTGTCCAGGGCTGGCCCGACGAGAAGAAGTACCAGCGCAGGGCGTCGGCGCCGAGCGTGTCGAAGATGTCGAACGGGGCGATGACGTTGCCCTTCGACTTCGACATCTTCTGGCCGTGCTCGTCGACGATGAGCGCCAGGCACACCACGTTGCGGTACGGCGTGGAGTCGAAGACCAGCGAGTTCACCGCGAGCAGCGAGTAGAACCAGCCGCGGGTCTGGTCGATGGCCTCGCAGATGAAGTCGGCGGGGAAGGCGGCCGGGGTGGGCGCGCCGTCGGCGCCGTCGGCGAAGGGGTAGTGGTGCTGGGCCGACGGCATCGAGCCCGAGTCGAACCAGGCGTCGAGCACGGGGGCGACGCGCGCCATCGAGCCGGTGCAGCCATCGGTGGTGCAGGTGAAGGTGATGTCGTCGACGTACGGGCGGTGGAGGTCGAGCTCGGTGAGGTCGGAGCCGGTGAGGCCCGACAGCTCGGCGACCGAGCCGATGCAGTGCTCGTGGCCGGCCTCGTCGCACCGCCAGATCGGCAGCGGCGTGCCCCAGTAGCGGTCGCGGGAGAGCGCCCAGTCGATGTTGCCCTCGAGCCACTTACCGAAGCGGCCGTGCTTGATGAACTCGGGGTGCCAGCCGATGCGCTCGTTCTCGCGCATGAGCACGTCGCGCTGCTCGGAGGTGCGCACGAACCACGAGGTCTTGGCCCAGTAGATGAGCGGCGTCGAGCAGCGCCAGCAGTGCGGGTAGCTGTGCTCGTAGGCCTGCTCGCGCACGAGCAGCCCGCGAGCGGCGAGGTCGGCGATGATGTCGCGGTCGGCGTCCTTCACGAAGCGGCCGGTGTAGGGCGGCACGCTCTCGTCGAAGGCGGCGTCGGCGTTGACCGGGTTGAGCACCGGCAGCTTCTCGGCCCGCCCGACCGCGGCGTCGTCCTCGCCGAAGGCGGGGGCGAGGTGGACGATGCCCGAGCCGTCGTCGGTGGTGACGAAGTCGGCGGCCACGACGCGCCAGCCGTCGGCCCCGGGCGGGGGAGCGAGGAAGGTGAAGGGGCGCTCGTAGCGCCAGCCGACGAGGTCGGCGCCGGTGAAGCGCTCGAGCACCTCGGCGCCCTCGGGGGCGCGGGCCTCGGCCATCACGAGGTCGCGCCCGCCGTCGTCGGCGGCCACCCGCACGTAGGCGATGTCGGGGCCCACCGCGGCGGCCACGTTGGAGATGAGGGTCCAGGGCGTGGTGGTCCACACCAGCAGGTCGACGTCGCGGTCGACCACGGGGAAGCGCACGTAGACCGACGGATCGACGACGTCGCGGTAGACGTCGGGCTGGCCCAGCTCGTGGCTGGAGAGCGCGGTGCCACAGCGGCCGCAGTACGGCGAGACCTTGTGGCCCTCGTAGAGCAGCTCCTTGTCCCAGAGCTGGCGGATCAGCCACCAGACCGACTCGACGTAGGTGTGGTCGAGGGTCCAGTAGGCGTCGGCGGTGTCGATCCAGACGCCGGAGCGCTCGGTGAGCGCCTCCCAGTCGGCGACG
>CAMFLJ010000222.1 GCA_945957335.1 uncultured Actinomycetes bacterium
GTTCGAGACGTAGGTGACCTCGAAGCCGGACCACGTGAGGTAGCGGCGGAGGACGTCGAACACCAGCGAGAAGCGGCCGTGGCCGAGGTGCGGGGGGCCGTAGACGGTGGGCCCGCAGACGTACATCGACACCTTGCCGGGCTGGCGCGGCTCGAAGGGAACGACGGCTCCCTGGGCGGTGTCGAAGAGCGTGAGCACGGCAGGAGACGCTACCGCTCCCGGCGGACCCCACCGTGAGCGGGTTCGTGGTGGGCGGGTAGCCTCGGCGGGCCATGAGCACGACCGCCCCCACCCCCCGCGAGAACTGGTCCGTCCCCGAGAAGCCGGGCCTCGACGGCCTCGAGGCCCGTTGGGACGCGGCGTGGGAGGAGCAGGGCACCTACCGCTTCGACCGCACCGCGGATCGCGACGGCGTCTACAGCATCGACACCCCGCCGCCCACGGTCAGCGGGTCGCTCCACGTGGGCCACGTGTTCAGCTACACCCACACCGACACCATCGCCCGCTACCAGCGGATGCGCGGCAAGTCGGTCTTCTACCCGATGGGCTGGGACGACAACGGCCTGCCCACCGAGCGCCGTGTGCAGAACTACTACCTGGTCCAGTGCGACCCGGCCCTCCCCTACGACCCCGACTTCGTGACGCCCACGCCGGTGTCGGAGCGCTCGAAGGACGAGCAGAAGGCGATGCCGGCCCACATCAGCCGGCGCAACTTCATCGACCTGTGCAACACCCTCACCGCCGAGGACGAGAAGGCCTTCGAGAACCTGTTCCGCACCCTCGGGCTCTCGGTCGACTGGGAGCGCACCTACGCCACCATCGACGACCGCTCGCGCCGCGTCGCCCAGCGGGCGTTCCTGCGCAACCTCCAGCGGGGCGAGGCCTACCAGGCCGAGGCGCCCGTGCTCTGGGACGTCGACTTCCAGTCGGCCGTCGCCCAGGCCGAGCTCGAGGACCGCGAGCGCGACGGCGCCTACCACCGCCTCGCGTTCCACGGCCCCGACGGCGACGTCTTCATCGAGACCACCCGCCCCGAGCTGCTTCCCGCCTGCGTCGCCCTCGTCGCCCACCCCGACGACGAGCGCTACCAGCCGCTGTTCGGCACCACCGTGCGCACCCCGCTCTTCGGCGTCGAGGTCGAGGTGCACCCGCACCCCCTCGCCGACCCGGAGAAGGGCTCCGGCATCGCCATGATCTGCACGTTCGGCGACCTCACCGACGTGATCTGGTGGCGTGAGCTGCAGCTGCCGACACGCGCCATCGTCACCGCCAACGGCCGCCTCGGCACGCCCGACGCCGACGCCATGACCCCCGAGGGCCTCGCCCTCTACGAGGCCGAGCTGGCCGGCAAGAAGATCGCCGGCGCCCAGCAGCGCATCGTCGAGCTGCTCCGCGAGTCGGGCGAGCTCGTCGGCGACCCCGAGCGGATCACCCACCCGGTGAAGTTCTACGAGAAGGGCGACCGACCCCTCGAGATCATCACCAGCCGCCAGTGGTACCTCCGCAACGGCGGCCGCGACGCCGACCTGCGGGCCGCCCTGCTCGAGCGCGGCCACGAGCTGCACTGGCACCCGCCCCACATGCGCGTTCGCTACGAGAACTGGGTGAACGGCCTCAACGGCGACTGGCTCGTCAGCCGGCAGCGCTTCTTCGGCGTGTCGTTCCCGATCTGGTACCCGCTCGACGCCGAGGGCCTTCCCGTCCACGACTCGCCGATCCTGGCCGACGAGGCCTCGCTCCCGGTCGACCCCGCCACCGACGTGCCCCCCGGCTACACCGAGGACCAGCGCGACCAGCCCGGCGGCTTCACCGGCGACCCCGACGTCATGGACACGTGGGCCACCTCCTCGCTCACCCCGCAGATCGCCACCGGCTGGGGCGAGGACCCGGACCTCTTCGAGCGCACCTTCCCGATGGACCTGCGCCCGCAGGCCCACGAGATCATCCGCACCTGGCTGTTCTCCACCGCCGTGCGGGCCCACCTCGAGCACGACTCGCTGCCGTGGACCAACACCGCCATCTCCGGCTGGGTGCTCGACCCCGACCGCAAGAAGATGTCGAAGTCGAAGGGCAACGTCGTCACGCCGCTCGACCACCTCGAGCAGTTCGGTGCCGACGCCGTGCGCTACTGGGCCGCCAGCGGCCGCCCCGGCACCGACACCGCCTTCGACGAGGGCCAGCTCAAGGTCGGCCGTCGCCTCGCCATCAAGCTGCTCAACGCCAGCCGCTTCGCGCTCGGCCTCGGTGGGGGCGACGGCGCCGCCCGCGCCACCGACCTCTCGCTGGTCACCGAGCCCCTCGACCGGGCGATGCTCGCCGAGCTGGCCCGCCTGGTCGACGAGGCCACCACCGCCTTCGACGGCTACGACTACGCCCGGGCGCTCGAGCGCACCGAGGCGTTCTTCTGGGACTTCTGCGACCAGTACCTCGAGCTCGTCAAGGGCCGGGCCTACGGCGGCCGGGGCGACGAGGCGGCGTGGTCGGCCCAGGCCGCCCTGCAGCTCTCGCTGTCCACCCTGCTGCGCCTGTTCGCCCCCTTCCTCCCCTTCGTCACCGAGGAGGTGTGGTCGTGGTGGCAGGAGGGCTCGGTGCACACCGCCCCGTGGCCCGACGCCTCGCAGCTGCGCGACGCCGCCGCCGACGGCGACCCGCAGGCCTTCGAGGCCGCCGCCGAGGTGCTCGGCGCCGTGCGCCGGGCCAAGACCGAGGCCAAGCGCTCGCTCAAGTGGCCGGTCGACTCGGTGGTCGTCACCGAGAGCACGCACCGCGCCGCCGCCCTGCAGGGCGTGGCCGACGACGTGCGGGAGGCCGCCAACGCGGCGTCGCTCACCGTCGAGGTCGGCGCCGAGCCCGGCGTGGCCGTCGCGCTCGCCCCCGAGCCCGACCCCGCCTGACCCCCCCCCGGAAACGGTGCGCTATTCCTGCCCCCGGTGGCAGGTCTGACGCACCGTTTCACGGCAGGTCAGTCGGAGGAGTCGCCGCCGTCGCCCGATGACGCGGGCGGCGCGGCGCGGCGGTCGTCGTCGTCGGGGCGCCGGGCGGGGCCGCTGCCCTCGGGCACCTCGTCGCGCAGCACGACCTCGGTGGGCCCGCCGGCGTAGGCGAACACCACACCGGCCACGTCGAACGCGTCCTTGAGCCGGCGGCGCAGCTCGCGGAGCAGTCCGAACTGGGAGCCGGGCCGGGTCTTGATCACCATGCGCACGACCACGCCGTCGGCGCCGAGCTCCTGCACGCCCCAGACCTGGGCGGCCTCGAGCACCTCGCGCGCCCAGCGCTCCTCCGCGGTGAGGTCGTCGGCCACCGCCTTCATCAGGGCGCAGACCTGCTCGAGGTCGGCCTGGTAGGGCACCACCACGTCGAGGAGCGCCCGGGCCCACTCGTGGCTCTTGTTGGCCACTCGGGTGAGCTGGCCGTTGGGCACCCACCAGACGTTGCCCTCGACGTCGCGCAGGCGGGTCGTGCGCAGGGTGACCTGCTCGACGGTGCCCTTGGCCTCGCCGCCGAGGTCGACGGTGTCGCCCACGCCGTACTGGTCCTCGACCACGAGGAAGAAGCCGGCGATGAAGTCCTTCACCATCGTCTGGGTGCCGAAGCCGAGGGCGACGCCCACGATGCCGGCGCCGGCGAGCAGCGGGCCGAAGTTGATCCCGATGACCTCGAGGATCCACACCGACGCCACGAACCAGATGAAGCCGGTGGCCATCGAACGGAAGACCGCGGTGATGGTGTGCATCCGCGCCTCGGTGCGGAGGTTCCACTCCTCGCTGCTGAGCAGCGCGTCCGGGGTGCGCTCACGGAGCTTCTCGAGGTGCTTCGAGTGGCGACCGGGCTGGGAGAGGCGCCGCATCGACCGGGTGATGAGCCAGCGCACGATGCGGCTGGCGGCGATGGCCACCAGCACGATGAGCAGGATGGCCAACGGCTTGGCCAGCACCCAGTCGGCCACGCCGGCCCACGACTGGGAGCCCGTGAGGTCGTAGATCCAGCGGCACGCCCACGAGGGGTCGGTGCCGCACGCCTGGTCGAGGTTGGTCAGGTCGTTGATCGCCTCGGCGGCGGGGTTGGCGATGGTGGTGGTCGTGGCGGCCAACAGCACGGGGATCATCTTCGGCTCCCGTTCGGCTCCGGGCGCGGATCGGGGCCCCGTGAGGGGCCCCGACCGTGACGCAGTGGGTGGCTCAGGAAGCGAGGTTCTGGTTGACGAAGTCCCAGTTGACGAGGTTGTCGAGGACGACGTCGATGAACTTCGGCCGCGCGTTGCGGTAGTCGATGTAGTAGGCGTGCTCCCAGACGTCGATGGTCCAGAGCGCCTTCTGGCCGTGCTTGAGCGGCAGGTCGGCGTTGGCGGTCTTGGTGACCTCGAGCGTGCCGTTGTTGTCGATCAGCCAGGCCCAGCCCGAGCCGAACTGGGTGATGCCGGCCTGGGTGAGCTGGGTGCGGAACTCGTCGTAGGAGCCGAACGACGAGTTGATGGCGTCGGCCACCGCGCCGGTGGGCTGGCCACCGCCGTTGGGCGACAGGCCGTTCCAGAAGAAGGTGTGGTTCCAGACCTGGGCCGAGTTGTTGAAGAGCGGGCCCTCGGCCTTGAGGATGATCTCCTCGAGCGAGAGGTCGGCGTCGGGCGTGCCGTCGACGGCCTTGTTCAGGTTGTCGACGTAGGTCTTGTGGTGCTTGCCGTAGTGGTACTCGATCGTCTCGGCACTGATGTGAGGCGCCAGCGCGTCCTCGGCCCACGGGAGCGGCGGAAGCTCGAAAGCCATGTGAGGGGATCCCTTCCTCGGTGGTCGGTACATGCGAGATGTGACGGGGGTCGAGGCTAGCGGAGCCTCCCGGCGATCGGTCGAGGCGGGCCCGGCGAGGGCGGGCCGGGCGCGCCGAGGGCCGGCACCGCGGCGCGGCACCGGCCCTCGAGGTGGACCTTCGGTGGGCCTAGCGGAGGCCCAGCTTGATGGAGCAGCCCGGCCAGGCGCCCCAGCCGGAGGCGGCCAGGATGCGCTCGGCCACGGTGATCTGCTGCTCGCGGGTGGCACCCGAGGCGGTGGCCGCGTAGGCCTGCCCGCCGTTGGCGTTCCAGGTGGCGTAGTGGAACATGAGGCCGCCGGAGAAGCCGCCCGACACGGTGGGGTGGGCCCAGTTGCCGCCGGTCTCGCACTGGGCGAGGCGGTCCCAGACGCTGCCGTCGGCGGAGCTGCCGGAGGTGGTGCGCGTCGACGCGGCCTTGGCGGCGGCCGCCTGCGCGGCGAGGCCGTCGAAGAAGGCCTGGACCTGGACGCGCTCCTGCTCGTCGAGGAAGGCGCGGGCGGTGTCGCGCTCCTCAGGGGTGAGGTCGGCGGTGAGGATGTCGAAGCGCTGCTCGGGGGTGAGCGAGTCGACCCAGGAGGTGACGCCGGCGAGGGCCTGCTCCTGGAGCCAGGCGTCGCCGCCCTCGTTCAACCAGCCGGCGACCTGCGGGTCGAGCGTGCTGGTGGTGGTGGTGCTGCTCTCGGCGGTGGCGGCCGCCGGCACGGCATCCACGGCTTCGTTCCCCCCACGGTCGATCGCGAAGGCCGGCAGGGCCACTGCTGCGGTGAGGGCGACGGCCCCCACGGCGACGGTGTGGACGGTGCGGCGGGCGCTGCGGGGGGTCGTGGTCGTGGTCATCGGTGAAGCTCCTTCCGTGCGGATCGCAACCGATCCGCAACAAACAGCCCCCTACGCTGAAGGTCTCGTCACCGAAATGCAACGTTCAGTGGCCGGAAATCCGGTGACTCACGCCACACGATCGAACGATTTCGCGCTCTCAGTGGTTGGATTCCGCCGCATGGCCGCGATTCGTGGCCATGCACTTCATGGGAGTTCGCGCAGAAAAGCCAATCGAAATCAGCACGGATGTGCGCGCGTGAACTCCCGCCAGGCTTCGGGTCGGGCACCCACGACCGCCGGTTCGTTCGAACACCTGGGGCCTCGAGCGGGGCGCGCGGAGCGTGCCCGTTCTTTGACGAACTCGTGACGACGATCTGTCACCAGCTGATGATGAGCCGACTCACGATCAGGCCGAGGCCGGCGGCCGGGTGACACCTCCCGCGGTTCATGGGGTGTGTGTGTCCCAATCCACCTGGTCTGTGGCGCTATCCGGCACCGATCGCAATCGGTCCGGAGGTGAGCATCGCTTCCTCGAGAGACCCTGCGGCGAGCGCGAACCCAGTTGGCTCGAGGGTAAGACGGGTGGCGCACAGGATCTTGATCGAGTACCGGCCTGAGGGAGGGGCGTCGGCGGGGACCACGAGGTCGACCGCCCAACTGCCGTCGACGGCCGGGGTGGCGGCGCCGTGCACTTGCCCCGCTACGTACTCCAGCGTGTTCGCAATCGAAATGGTCGCATCGGACACCGCCCACCCGGGGCCGCCTCCACTCGGGCTGCTGTCTCTTATACACATCTCCGAGCCCACGAGACTAAGGCGAATCGCGGA
>CAMFLJ010000223.1 GCA_945957335.1 uncultured Actinomycetes bacterium
GAGATTCGCCTTAGTCTCGTGGGCTCGGAGATGTGTATAAGAGACAGGTTCCCCACCGTCGACTTCGCGGTCTTCTTCGTGGTGGTGTTCACGCTCAGCTGGCTGACGCGTCCCTACAAGAAGTTGTGGCGTTGGGTCATCCTCGCCTCCAGCTGCGTGTTCTACGGCTGGTGGGACTGGCACTACCTGTTCCTGCTGCTGGGCAGCGCCGTCATCAACTGGGCGTTCGGCAAGGCGATCTACAACGCCCTCACGCCCGAGGGCGACCGCACCGACGCGAGCAAGTGGCTCGTGCGCGGAGCGGTCGTCGTGAACCTCGCCGTGCTCGGCTACTTCAAGTACTTCGAGTTCTTCGTCACGAGCATCACCGACCGGCTCAACAGCCTCGGGATCAACGTCAGCGGCCCGACGCTCAACATCATCCTCCCGGTCGGGATCTCGTTCTTCACGTTCCAGGCGATGAGCTACGTCATCGACATCGGCCGGGGCCAGTGGCGTCGCCCGGTGCCGCTGCTCGACTTCGCGGTCTACCTGTCGTTCTTCGCCCACCTGGTGGCGGGGCCGATCGTGCGCGCCAGCGAGTTCATCCCGCAGCTCGACCAGGACCCGGACCCCCGCTACGTGCGGTCGTCCGAGGCGTTCATGCTCATCTTCCGGGGCATGTTCAAGAAGGTCGTGATCTCGTCGTTCCTGGCGTCGCAGATCGTCGACCCGGTCTTCGCCCTGCCGAGCGCCTACGACCGGTGGGCGGTGCTGTGGGCGATCTACGCCTACGCCATCCAGATCTACGCCGACTTCTCGGGCTACACCGACATCGCCATCGGCGTCGCCCTGCTGCTCGGGGTGCGGTTCCCGCAGAACTTCGACGCGCCCTACCGCTCGCTCTCGCTGCAGGACTTCTGGCGCCGCTGGCACATGACGCTGTCGAGGTGGCTGCGCGACTACCTCTACATCCCGCTGGGCGGAAACCGCGGCTCGAAGGCGTTCACCTACCGGAACCTGTTCCTGGTCATGCTGATCGGCGGGCTGTGGCACGGCGCCAACTGGACCTTCGTCGTGTGGGGCGCCATCCACGGCGGCTACCTCGTGGCCGAGCGCATCGTGAAGGAGAAGTGGGTCGGCCACGAGCTCGGCCTGCCGGTGCGGGTGGTCAAGACCCTGCAGTGGGTGCTCACCTTCAACGTGGTGTGCCTGGCCTGGGTGTTCTTCCGGGCCCAGTCGGTCAACGGGGCCTTCGAGGTGCTCGGCCGGCTCGTGTGGGGCGGGTCCGGGCGCAGCTACGTCGGCATCCTCGTGATCGTCGCCGTGGTCGCCAGCATCGCCTCGCAGTTCGTCCCCGACCGGGTGCCCGAGAAGGCCGAGAGCTGGTTCGGCAAGCTCGCCCCGGTGGTGCAGATCGCCGGCCTGGCCCTGGGCCTCGTGCTGGTCGACGCACTCGGCCCCGAGGGCATCGCCCCCTTCATCTACTTCCAGTTCTGATGGCTGCCCCCGCCCCCGCCACTGCCCCCCCGCCCCCGACCTCGCCGAGCGTCGGTCGACCGTTAGCCTCGACCCGATGACCGCGCCCCGCCCGATGCCGCCTTCGCCGCCCCGCGGCCCGCGGTCGCCGTTCTCGTGGCGCAGCCTGTTCCGGCCGTTCCAGGCCCGGCAGGAGGGCACGATGCCCGCCGGGCTGATCCTGGTGGTCATCGTGGCGTCGCTCGTCGTCGCCATGTTCCTCAACGCCGACGCCACGCTCCGCAAGAGCGACGCCAAGGGCGACGGCTGGCGCAACGAGGTCGCCACCAAGATCGCCGACGTCAGCGACTTCTTCCGGATCACCTGGATGCGCAAGGAGGTCGACGCGGCGCTCGGCAAGAACCAGGGCACCGACGTCGACGTGCAGACCCTGCTCCAGCAGCAGACCGAGACCGCCGACGGCCAGACCGACACCACCGAGGCCCCGCCGGCGCCGGTGCTGCCCGTCATCCCCGCCCCCACGCCGGCCAGCAAGCTGCGCTTCTGGGTGGGCGGCGACTCCATCACCCAGACCTTCGGCACATCGATGCAGCAGGTGGTCAACAGCACCGGCGTGATGGACCCGACCCTCGACTACCGGGTGTCCACCGGCCTCGCCCGCCCCGACTACTTCAACTGGCCCGAGCACCTGGTCAAGGACGTCCTCCCGAACGACCCGCAGGTGATGGTCATCATGTTCGGCGCCAACGACGGCCAGAACATGACCGGCACCGACGGCAAGGTGTACCAGCGCGGCACCCAGGACTGGCTCGACGAGTACCGCCGCCGGGTCGCCGCCACCATGGACCTGCTGAAGGACCCGCAGAACGACCGCCTGGTGATGTGGGTGGGCCCGCCGGTCATGCGGCCCGGCTCGGGGGTCCACGAGATGGACCAGCTCAACTACATCTACTGGTCCGAGGCCAAGAGCCGCCCCTGGATCCAGTACTTCGACTCGTGGCCGTTCTTCTCCGACGCCAACGGCCAGTACGTGAGCGACGCCCCTGCAGCCGACGGCACCACCAAGGGCCTGCGCCAGAAGGACGGCGTCCACCTCTCGACGGTCGGCGGCAACCGGCTGTCGTGGGCGGTGCTGGCCCGCATCCAGAAGTACGTCGACCTCTCGGCCGGCACGGTGAACCCGCCGGCCAACGAGGCGCCGCCGGCGTCGGTGGTCGAGCGCACCGAGATCCCGCCCGAGGTGCCCGGGGCCGAGTAGCCGCGCCGGTGCCCGCCCGCAGGGGCGCGCCCGGGGCTAGGGGTGCGAGGCGGTGACGGTGGTGGCGATGCCGCCGCGGACCTTCCAGATGGTCTCCACGGTCATGCGGCGCGGCAGGGTGGCCCGCACCAGGTCGTCGAGGATCTCGTTGGTGACGGCCTCGTGGAAGGCGCCCTCGTCGCGGAAGCTCCAGAGGTACATCTTCAGGCTCTTCAGCTCGACCAGCAGCTCGTCGGGCACGTAGCTGATCCGCACCGTGGCGAAGTCCGGCTGACCGGTGACGGGGCACAGGCAGGTGAGCTCGTCGGTCTCGCAGACGATGTCGTAGTCGCGCCCCGGCTCGGGGTTCGGGACGGTGATGAGTTCCTTCGACGGTTCGCTGGGCACGGCGGAGGATCCTACCGAGCGCCGTCGGGGGCTCCTGCAGGGCTGATCTGGTCGAGCAGGAAGCCCACGACGTCGGCCAGCTCGTCGGCCTGGGCCGACGCCGGCTTGCCCTGGCCGTGGCCGGCGCGGCCCTCCTCGCGGTAGAGCACGGGGTGCCGGTCGGCGCAGGTCGAGGCCTCCTGCAGGCGGGCGGCCATCTTGCGGGCGTGGAAGGGGTGCACCCGGGTGTCGCCCTCGGCGGCGGTGAGCAGCACCGCGGGGTAGCAGGTGCCGTCGGTGACGTGGTGGTACGGCGAGTAGGCGAGGAGCCAGTCGAGCTGCTCGGGGTCGTCGGGGTCGCCGTACTCGGGCACCCACAGCGGGCCGAGCAGGTAGAGCGGGTAGCGCACCATGTCGAGCAGCGGCACCGCGATGTGGGCGGCCCGGCACAGGTCGGGGCGGCGGGTGATGGCGGCGCCCATGGTGAGCCCGCCGTTCGAGCCGCCCCGCACGGCCAGGTGCTCGCGGGAGGTGAGGCCCCGGGCGACGAGCCAGTCGACGGCGGCCTCGACGTCGTCGAAGGTGTTCTGCTTGTTCTCGCGCATGCCGGCGCGGTGCCAGGCCTCGCCCTCCTCGGCCCCGCCGCGCACGCCGGCCACCGCGTAGAGCCCGCCCGAGGCGCAGATCTCGGCGACCAGCGGCGAGTAGGACGGTCCCATCGGGATGCTGAACCCGCCGTAGGCGCCGAGCACGCACGCGGTGCCCGGGCCCGGGGTGGTGGACGCCGACCGCACGAGGAACATCGGCACGAGGGTGCCGTCGAGCGACGGGTAGTGCACGAGCTCCACCTCGACCTCGGTGTCGCCGGCATCGCCGCCGATGCCGCTCCAGTCGGTGAGCGGTGCGGCCGGTGCGTCGCCCGACCAGCGGAACGTGGTGGAGGGCGTCGCGAACCCGGAGATCGCCAGGAAGGCCTCGTCACGCTGGGGAGAGGCATCGAGCCCGCCCACCGAACCGACGACGGGCAGCTCGACGGGCACCCGCCCGGTGCCGTCGTGGGCGTAGCGGTCGAGTCGGGAGACGGCGGTGTGGCTCGAGAGCACGAGCAACGACTCGGAGGTGCAGGCGGCGGCCTCGATGACTGCGTTGCTCTCGGCCACGATCGTGCACCAGTGGTCGTGCCAGGCGCGGGTGAGCGGCGCCGACACGACCCGGCCCCGGTCGGCGTCGAGGGTCGTGACGCCGATGACCTGGTCGGCCACGATCTCGAGTTCGGTGCGGGCCTCCACGCCCTCGATGAGCACGGTGTGGCTGCCACTGGCCCGGTCGACGAGGTGCACGTCGGTGCGGCTCCAGCCCACCGAGAGGTGGACGAGCATCCACCGGCCGTCGTCCGAGAGCGAGACCGACGCCCACGCGGTGGGGTCGGGCAGCGCGTCCCACACCAGCGGGTCGCGGCTCCAGGCCTGTCCGAGGCGGTGGTGGAAGACGTGGCGCAGCTCACCCCGGGCGGCGGCGTCGTCACCGTCGTCGGGCCGCGGGCCGCCGGGGTAGCGGGTGTAGAGGAAGCCGCGGCCGTCGGGCTCCCAGGCCACCGACGCGGCCCGGGTGTGGGGGATGCGGTCGGTGAGGTGGTCGCCCGAGGCGACCTCGACGACCTGGAGCGTCGAGCGCTCGTCGCCGCCGGTCGACAGGCCGTAGGCCAGCATCCGGCCGTCGGGGGAGGGGTGGAACCAGTCGATGGCCGCGGTGGCGTCGCCGGTCAGGCGGTGCGGGTCGACCAGGGTGCGGGCCCGGCCGGGGGCCGTCGCCGGGCGCACGACCAGGACGGCCTGGTCGAGGTCGCCCCATCGCTCGAGGGTGAACACCCGCGACCCGCCGACGCGGGGCGCGACGGAGGTGCCGGCCCGGAGCCGGTGCAGGAGGCGGGCGCGCCGCTCGTCACGACCGGGCAGCCGTGCCAGTGCGGCATCGGTGCGACCGTTCTGGGCGGCGACCCACGCCGCGACCTCGGGGTCGTCGTCGGCTTCGAGCCAGCGGAACGGGTCCGCGACGCGCCGACCGTGGCGAACCTCGACGGTGTCGCCCCGGGGCGTGGGGGGAGGGGGTGGGGCGAGAGGGCTCAGCGACCCGCGTTGGGCTTGCGGCCGTGGTTGGCCGCCTTGCGCTTGGCGTTGGTCCGGCGCTTCGAGGTCTTCTTCGACATAGGGGCGCCATGCTACCCGCGGGGGTGCGACCCGGCCCATTCGACCAGCTCGTCGGCCCCCATCGTGTTGACGATCCGGTCGAGCTCGATGCCGTGGCGGGCGGCCTTGTCGCAGCCGTACACCTGCCACTCGAGCTGCCCGGGGGCGTGCGCGTCGGTGTCGATGGCCACCTTGCAGCCCCAGCTCAGGGCCAGCTCGAGCAGCTCGTCGGGCGGGTCCTGGCGCTCGGGGCGGCAGTTGATCTCCACCGCCGTGTCGAACTGGGCGCAGGCCGCGAAGACGAGCTCGGGGTCGAAGTGCGACTGCTTCCGGGCGACCTCGGGCTCGTCGCCGGGCATCGGCAAGCGGGCCCGCAACTTGCGCCCGGTGAGGTGGCCGAGGATGTCGACGTGGGGGTTGGCGGCGGCCAGCACCATGCGGCGGGTCATGGCCTCGGCGTCCATCGACAGCTTCGAGTGCACGCTGGCCACGACGAGGTCGAGGCGGCCGAGCATGTCGTCCTGGCCGTCGAGGGCGCCGTCCTCGAGGATGTCGACCTCGATGCCCGTGAGCACCCGGAACGGCGCCAGCTCGACGTTGAGTCGCTCGATCTCGTCGAGCTGGGCCTCGAGCCGCTCGCGGTTGAGCCCGTGGGCCACCGTGAGGCGGGGGGAGTGGTCGGTCATCACCAGGTACTCGTGGCCGAGCGATGCCGCGGTGCGGGCCATCTCCGTGATGGAGGCGCCACCGTCGCTCCAGGTGGAGTGCACGTGGCAGTCGCCGCGCAGGGCCTCGCGGTAGGGGCGGCCCTCCTCGGTGAGGGGGAGCACCGAGGTGCGCTCGAGCTCGGCGAGCTTGGCCGGCACCTCGCCCCTGGCCGCGGCGGCGATCACCGAGCTGGTCGAGGGCCCGATGCCCGGCAGGTCCTGCAGCGTGCCGGCGGCGACGCGCTGCTCGAGCTCGCCGGGGGCCATGTCGTGCACCAGCTCGGCGGCGTGCTGGTAGGCCCGGACCTTCGAGGAGGGGGCCAGCGTGCGGTCGAGCAGGTAGACGACCCGGTCGAGGGCGGCGAGGACGTCGTCGGTGGCGCTCACGGGGTGCCGCCCTGCAGGAGCTGTCTCTTATACACATCTGACGCTGCCGACGAAGAGGATAGTGTAG
>CAMFLJ010000224.1 GCA_945957335.1 uncultured Actinomycetes bacterium
GGCCCGCACGAGGCGGCGGTAGGCGGGCACGGTGGCGAGCAGGTCGGTGTGCGCCCCCTCGGCGACGATGCGGCCGCCGTCGAGGAACGCCACGCGGTCGGCCAGCTCGATCGTGGACGTGCGGTGGGCGACCACGAGGGTGGAGGTGGCGAGCGACGAGCGCAGGTCGGCGAGGATCGCGGCCTCGATCACCGGGTCGACCGCGCTGGTGGCGTCGTCGAGGACCAGCACCCGGGGCCGGCGCAGCAGGGCCCGGGTCAGCGCCAGGCGCTGGCGCTGGCCGCCCGACAGGGTGACCCCGCGCTCGCCGACCACGGTGTCCCAGCCCTCGGGCAGACGGGCCACGAAGCCGGCCGCATGGGCGATGGCCGCGGCCTCCTCGAGCGTGGCGTCGTCGACCGGCTCGCCGAGCGTGACGTTCTCGCGCACCGTGTCGGCGAAGAGGAAGGTCTCCTGGAACACCAGCGCCACCGCGGCCCGCACGGCCTCCGGGTCGAGGTCGCGGAGGTCGATGCCGCCCAGGCTGACCGTGCCCTCGTCGGGGTCGACCAGGCGCGGCAGCAGCTCGCACAGCGACGACTTGCCGGCACCGGTGGCGCCCACCAGCGCCACGACCTCGCCCGCGGGCACGACGAGGTCGAGCCCCTCGAGCACCGGCGGGTCGTCGCCGTGGCGGTAGCCGACGTCGCGCAGCTCGACCGACAGCGGGCCCTCGGGCAGGTCGGGCACGACATCGGCGGCGACGGCCTCGCGGTCGCTGCCGACCACGTGGCGCAGGCGGGCCGACGCCACGACGCCGCGGGGCAGCTCCTGGAGGAAGAAGCCGAAGATCCGCATCGGGAAGGCGAGGAGGCTGAACAGGGCGGCCGCCTGCACGACCTGGCCGGTGTTCAGGCGCCCGACCGACACCTGCCACGAGCCGATCAGCAGCAGCACGATGATGCCGAGGTTCGGGATGGCGTCGATCATCGGCTCGAACGTGCCGCGGATGCGGCCCATGGCGATGCGGGCGTCCTGCAGCCCGGCCGCGGCCTCGTCGAGGCGCGCCACCTCGTCACCGGAACGGCCGAGGGTCTTGACCACGAGGGCGCCGTCGAAGCTCTCGTGGGCGACGGTGCTGACCCGCCCCACCCGGTGCTGCACCTCCTCGATGGGGCGCTCGACCCGCCTCGTGTACATCCGGTTGACGACGGCGAGCGTCGGGAACAGCAGCATCGCCACCACCATCAGCGTCCAGTCGACGGTGGCCAGGCTGATCACGGCGAAGATCACGAGGGTGACCACGCCGATGCTGAACGGCAGCGGGTTGATCACCTCGGTGGCCGCCATGATGTCGGCGTCGGCATGGGCCAGCAGCTGCCCGGTGGGCGTGCGGCGGTGGTAGCCGAGCGGCACCTCGAGGTAGGTGTCGCTGAGCTGGCGGCGCCACCGGGCCTGGGTGCGGTAGGTGAGCATCGCCGCGAAGTAGCGGCGCAGGGCGATGGTCGAGGCCCGCAGCAGCCCGATGATCAACAACGTGGCGCCGGCGGCGAGCACGGTGCTCCGCGACACCCGCCCGGTCTCGAAGGACGGGACGATCACGTCGTTGGTGATGCGGCCCAGGGCGATGGTCATGCCGACCGCGGCGATGGCGTAGATGGCGGCACCGACGACGGAGACGACGAAGGGCACGGGGTTGGCCCGCACGTAGCCCCACAGGAGGCGGGCGCCCCGACGGGCGATGCCGCCGTCGACCTGCGTCCGGTTCTCCTCCACTGGTGCTCCCCGTGCTCCCGTGCGCGGTGCCGCGGTGCCGGCCGGGCTCCCCCTCGTGGCCCGGGACCGGGCCGAAGGCGAGGATACCGGCGCCCCGGTCGCCCTCACGACGGCCGTCGGCGGGGACGACCGGAGCGGGTGGAGGGGCCGGAGGTCCCTGGGCCTGACACGTCGTGCCACCTAACGTCGCGGCCATGCGTCGCTCCACCCTCGCCCTCACCGCCGTCGCCGTCGCCGTCCTCGCGCTGGCCGCCACCGCCTGCGGCTCGAGCAGCTCGTCGGGCTCCTCCGGCACGACCACCACCGCCGCGGCCAACCCGCTGATCGGGCCGTGGACGCTCACCACCTACGCCTCCGGGGGCAAGGAGACGCCGGCCGCGTCGTCCAGCCCCGCATCCATCACCCTCTCGGCCGGCGGCAAGTTCGCCGGCACCACCGGCTGCAACCAGCTCTCGGGCACCTGGACCGGCGATGTCGACGGCGGCTTCACGATCACCCCCGGGCCCATGACCCAGAAGGCCTGCGTCGACCCGACCGTGCAGGCCCAGGAGACGGCGCTCACCACCAACCTGCCGAAGGTCACCGACGCCACCCTGTCGGGCACCACCCTGCAGATGGTCGACTCCGGCGGCGTGCCGCTGTTCACCTGGAGCCGGGGCCCCGACGGCATCGTCGGCACCTACTCCGTCACCGGCGTCAACAACGGCAACCAGGCCGTCGTCAGCTCCGCCGAGACCAGCAAGGCCTCCATCACCTTCGGCCCCGACGGCACCGTCAGCGGCAACACCGGCTGCAACTCCTTCAGCGGCAGCTACACCCTCGACGGCACGAGCCTCGAGATCGACAGCAACGTGGCCGCCACGATGATGGCCTGCGGCGACGCCTCCCAGCAGGTCGAGCAGCAGTTCCTCACCGCCCTCTCCCAGGTCGCCAGCTGGGAGCGCAGCGGCACCACCGTCACCCTGCGCGACCCGGCCGGCTCGACCCAGCTCACCCTGCAGGCGAGCTCCTGAGCCGTTGAGCCTCTGAGGCTCTGACCGGCCGCCCGGCTCAGGCCGGGCGGTCGAGCCCGAGGTTGCGGGCGATCTCGCGGGTCGCGGTCGAGCGGTTCAACGTGTAGAAGTGCAGCCCCGGCACGCCCTCGGCGAGCAGGCGCTCGCACAGCCCGGTGGCCAGCTCGACGCCGAGCGCCCGCACGGCATCGGCATCGTCGCCGAGGGCCTCGAACCGGGCGGCCTGGTGGGCCGGGAACTCGGCGCCGGCCAGCTGCGAGAAGCGCGCGACCTGGCTCGCGTTGGTGACCGGCATGATCCCCGGGATCACCGGCTTGGTGCAGCCCAGAGCGGCGAGGTCCTCGACCAGCGAGAGGTAGGGCTCGGGCTCGAAGAAGAACTGGGTGACGGCGAAGTCGGCGGCCTCGAGCTTGGTGGCCAGGTGCCGGCGGTCGGACGCCAGGTCGGGCGAGCGGGGATGGCCCTCGGGGTGGGCGGCCACGCCGACACAGAAGCCGCCGTGGCCACGGATGAGCTCGACGAGCTCGAGGGCGTGGGTGAAGTCGCCGGTGTCGAACTCGTCGGGGGCGTCGGCGGGCGGGTCGCCGGCCAGGGCGAGGATGTTGGAGATGCCGGCGTCGCGGTACTCGTCGAGCAGCGAGCTGAGCTGCGCCTCGGTGTGGCCGATGCACGTGAGGTGGGCCATGGCGGTGACGCCGGTGTCGCGCTCGATGTGGATCACGACGTCGCGGGTGCGCTCACGGGTGGAGCCGCCGGCGCCGTAGGTGACCGACACGAACGACGGGTTGAGCGCCTCGAGCTCGGCGATGGTCTTCTCGAGGGAGCGGGCGGCCTCGTCGGTCTTCGGCGGGAAGAACTCGAACGAGCAGGTCCGCCCGGCGGCGAGGAGGTCGGCGATGCGCGTCATCGGGGGTGCAGGCTAGGCGAGCGGTGCGACGGCCCCGCCCTCCGGCCGGCGGCTCTCAGCCCGCCCGGCGCTCGGCCGCCTCGACCGTGTTCACGAGGAGCATGGCCCGGGTCATCGGGCCGACGCCGCCGATGCGGGGCGACAGGAAGCCGGCGACCTCGGCCACCTCGTCGGCCACGTCGGAGATGAGCTTCTTGCCCTCGAACGACACGCCGGCGGCGACCACCGCGGCACCCGGCTTCACCATGTCGGCGGTGATGAGCCCGGGCGAGCCGGCCGCCGCGATGAGGATGTCGGCCTGGCGGGTGTAGGCGCCGAGGTCGCTCACGCCCGTGTGCACGACGGTGACCGCGGCATTGGCGTTGGGGCGCTTGAGGGTGAGGAGGTTGGCCAGCGGGCGGCCGATGGTGAGGCCACGGCCGACGATGACGACGTGGCGGCCCTCGATGGGCACGCCGTAGTGCACGAGCAGGGCCTGGATGCCCGCCGGGGTGCACGGCAGCGGGCCATCGACGCCCTGCACGAGGTGGCCGAGGTTCACCGGGTGGAGCCCGTCGACGTCCTTGGCCGGGTCGACCGCGAGCAGCGCCGCCTCGAAGTCGAGGTGCTTCGGGAACGGGTACTGCATCAGGTAGGCGTCGACCGCCGGGTCGTCGTTGAACCGGTGGACGACCTCCATGACGTCGTCCTGGGTGGCGTCGGCCGGGAGGTGGGCGTGGTGGGAGGTGATGCCCAGCACCTCGCAGTCGCGGTGCTTCATCGAGACGTAGTTGGCCGAGGGGCCGTCGTCGCCGACGAGCACGGTGCCGAGGCCGGGGGTGACGCCCCGCTCGATCAGGGCCTCGACCCGATCGGCCAGCTGGGCCTTGATCCCGGACGCGACCTGTTCACCATCGAGCACCTGAGCAGCCATGGCCCCGACCCTACCGGCCGTCGGTAGCGTGGTCGGCCGTGGTTCCCCCGCTGCACATCGGACCGATCACGGTCGACCCTCCCGTGGTCCTGGCGCCGATGGCCGGCGTCACCAACGCCGCGTTCCGCCAGGTGTGCCGGCGCTACGGGGCCGGGCTCTACGTGAGCGAGATGGTCAACGCCCGGGGGCTGATGGAGGGCGGCGAGAAGAGCTGGCAGCTCGCCCACTTCGCGCCCGGTGAGTCGCCCCGCTCGCTGCAGCTCTACGGCACCGACCCGGCCGTGGTGGCCGACGCCGTCGCCCGCCTCGTCGACGACGACCACGTCGACCACGTCGACCTCAACTTCGGGTGCCCGGCCCCCAAGGTGACCCGCCACGGGGGCGGCGCAGCGGTGCCGGCCCGGCCCCGCCTCTTCGCCGGCGTGGTCGACGCCGCCGTGCGCGCCGCGGGTGACGTGCCGGTCACGGTGAAGATGCGCATCGGGCTCGACGACGAGCGGGTCACGTTCCTCGAGGCCGGGCGCCTGGCCGCCGACGCCGGCGCCGCCGCGGTGGCCCTGCACGCCCGCACCGCCGAGCAGCGCTACTCGGGCCGGGCCCGCTGGAGCGCGATCGAGGAACTGGTCGAGGCGCTGCCCGGCACGCCGGTGCTCGGCAACGGCGACATCTGGACCGCGGCCGACGCGCTGGCCATGGTCGAGCGCACCGGCTGCGCCGGCGTGGTCGTGGGCCGGGCGTGCCTCGGGCGGCCCTGGTTCTTCGGCCAGCTCGACGACGCGTTCGCGGGCCGCGAGGTGCGGCCCGAGCCGCCCCTCGGTGAGGTGGCGGTGATCGCCGCCGACCACGCCCGCCTGCTGGTCGAGGCCATCGACGAGGACCGAGGCCTGCGCATGATGCGCAAGCACCTGGCCTGGTACCTCACCGGGTTCCCGGTGGGCCCCGCCGCCCGCAAGCGGCTCACGTCGGTGTCGACCGTCGCCGAGCTCGACGACGCCCTCGCCGCGCTCGATCCCACGCTCACCGTCACCGCCGACGCGGCCCGCCAGCCCCGCGGCACCCAGGCCGGGCCCCACGCCGTGGTCGTGCCCGACGGGTGGCTCGACGCCGACTCGGTGGCGCCACCGGACGCCCTCGCCGACGCGTCGGTGAGCGGCGGATGAGCGCCACCGAGCGCCTGGTCCTGGCGTCGGGCTCGCCCCGCCGCTTCGAGCTGCTGGCAGGGCTGGGCCTGGCCTTCGAGCTGCGCCCGGCCGACCTCGACGAGTCGCTCCTGCCGGGCGAGGCCGGTCCCGCCTACGTCGAGCGCCTGGCCCGCGAGAAGGCCGCGGCGGTGGCCGCACCCGACGAGCTGGTCGTGGCCGCCGACACCACCGTCGACCTCGACGGCGACCTGCTCGGCAAGCCCACCGACGACGACGACGCCCGCCTCCTGCTGCGCCGCCTCTCGGGCCGCACCCACCACGTGCACACCGGCGTGTGCGTCCACCGCTCCCCCACCGGCCCGGGCCGGCCGGTGGTGTGCAGCACGGTGGTCACCACGGCGGTGACCTTCGCCGAGCTGCCCGACGCGTGGATCGACTGGTACGTCGGCACCGGCGAACCGCTCGACAAGGCCGGCGGCTACGGCATGCAGGGCTCGGCGGCGCTGTTCGTGGCCCGCATCGACGGCAGCCCGACCAACGTGATCGGCCTCCCCCTCGACGCGCTGGCAGCCCTCGTCGAGCAGGCCGGCACCGACCTCTTCACCTTCCGCCACCCCTGACCGCCCGCCAGAGCTGGCTCGAACCCGGTCGTCCCGGCGACCACATCCGAGCCAGCTCACG
>CAMFLJ010000225.1 GCA_945957335.1 uncultured Actinomycetes bacterium
GGCAAGCCGAAGACCCGCCTTGTCGGCGACGTCGCCTACGCCGAGGCGGCCGAGCGATGACCGACCGCACCCTCGACGACGCCCACGACGCGCTGGTCACCCTCGAGCACGGGGTCGCCTTCGACGACCCCACCGCCATCGAGCACGGCCACACCCGCGAGCCCGTCGGCGGCGACGACGACGGCGACGGCGGCCCGACCGACCGGGAGGCCGAGGAGCGGCGCCGGGCCATCGCCGTGCTGCGCCGGGGCCTGGCCGACAGCCCCGAGCTGCGCCAGGGCCTGCGCCTCACCGTCCTGTTCGCGGTGCTGGTGGCCGTCGGCCGCCTCACCATCCCGGTGCTCGTGCAGCAGGTCATCGACAAGGGGCTGCTGGCCGACGAGGGGTTCCGCCCGGCGTTCACCCTGCTCGCCTGCGGCGGCGCCGCCGTGATCGTCATCGGCATCACGATGCTGAGCCGGGTCACCTACGTGCGCCTGGTGAAGGCCGCCGAGGCGATGCTGCGCAGCCTGCGCGTGCGCGCCTTCGCCCACGTGCACCGCCTCCCCATGGCCGACCACGACGCCACCCGCCGCGGCGAGCTCACCTCCCGGGTCACGAGCGACATCGAGACCATCGCCCGCTTCGCCCAGTACGGCGGCGTGGCGTGGATCGTCGACACCGTGGTGATCGTCGGCACGCTCGGGCTGATGGCGATCTACGCCTGGCAGCTCGCGCTCGTCACGCTGCTGCTCGCCGCCCCGATCCTGCCGCTGTTCCGGGTGATGCAGCGCCGCCAGCTGAAGGCCTACGAGCAGGTGCGCTCGCGGGTGTCCGAGACGCTCTCCGAGGTCTCCGAGGCGGTGCAGGGCGCCGCGCCGATCCGCGCCTACGGCATGCAGCGCCGGGCGTCGCGCCGGCTCGACGCGGCCATCCAGCGCCAGTTCCGGGCCGAGATGGGCGCGGCGAAGTGGTTCGCCTTCATGTTCCCGCTGGGCGACGCCTTCGGCGGTCTGGCCCTCGCCGCGGTCACCATGATCGGCGTGTGGTGGGGCCCCGGGTGGGGGCTCAACGCCGGTGGCCTGGTGGCGTGCCTGTTCCTCGTGCAGCTCATCCTCGGGCCCATCGGGGAGCTGGGCGAGATCCTCGACCAGACCCAGACCGCCATCGCCGGCTGGTCGAAGGTGCTCGACCTGCTCGACACCCCGATCACGCTCGTCGAGCCGACCGACGGCCGCCCGCTGCCGGAGGGCCCGCTCGCCGTCGAGGCGAGCCACGTGGGCTTCACCTACCGCACCGGCGGGCCCGTCCTCGTCGACGTCGACATCGCCATCCCCGCCGGGGCGAGCGTCGCCATCGTCGGTGAGACCGGCTCCGGAAAGACGACCTTCGCCAAGCTCCTCTCCCGCCTCGCCGACCCCACCGAGGGCACGATGTCGGTGGGCGGCGTGCCGCTCCCCGAGGTCGACCCGGTGTCGCGGGCCGAGCGGGTGCGGATGGTGCCCCAGGACGGCTTCGTCTTCGACGCCTCCCTCGGCGAGAACATCGCCATGGGCCGCCCCGGTGCCACCCTCGACGACGTGCGCCGCTCGATCGACGAGCTCGGCCTGGGCGAGTGGGTGGCGGGCATGCCCCGCGGCCTCGAGACCGAGGTGGGGGAGCGGGGCGAGGGCCTCAGCGTCGGCGAGCGCCAGCTCGTCGCCCTCCTGCGGGCGCAGCTCGCCGACCCCGGCCTGCTGGTGCTCGACGAGGCCACCAGCGCCGTCGACCCCCGCACCGAGCGCGCCCTCACCACGGCGCTGCACCGCCTGGCCGAGGGGCGCACGACGGTGAGCGTGGCCCACCGCCTCTCCACCGCCGAGCAGGCCGACCTGGTCCTGGTGTTCGACGCCGGTCGCCTCGTCGAGCGGGGCAGCCACGACGAGCTCGTGGCCCTCGGCGGCCGCTACGCCGAGCTCTACCGGTCGTGGCTCGGCAACACCGGCCAGGTGGTCGCGCCGGTCGCGGTCGACGGCGACGAGGACGGCGACGGCGGCTCTGCACGCGACGGCGGGCCTTTGTAGGGTCTCCCGCCATGGCAAGCCAGGAGTTCATTGCGTTCCAGCAGGCGATGGCGGAGCGGCCGGTGCCGCCGCCCCCGGCCAACCTGCAGGAGCTGCGCGACCGCATCGACAACAACATGAAGGACCTCCCGCTGGCGGAGGGCACCGAGGCCGTCGAGGTCGACGCCGACGGTGTGCCGTGCATCGAGGTGCGCGTGGTGGGCGCCGGTGACGACGCTCCGGTGCTGCTCTACTTCCACGGCGGCGGTTTCCGCATGGCGTCGGCCCTGGCCTACCGGGCCTTCGGCTCCAACCTGGCCAAGGCCATCGGCGGCCGGGTGCTGCTCGTCGACTACCGCCTGGCCCCCGAGAACCCGTTCCCGGCCGCGGCCGACGACGCCGAGACCGCCTACCGCTGGCTGATCGCCCAGGGCACCGACCCGGGCAAGGTCGTCGTGGCGGGCGACTCCGCCGGTGGCGGCCTCACCGCCTCGCTGGCGCTGCGCACCCTGGCCGCGGGCCCGGTGCCGGCCGCGCTGATCTGCAGCTCGCCGGTCACCGACCTCACCAACAGCGGTGCCACCTACGACACCAACGCCGAGTCCGACAAGCTGTGGTCTCGCACGTCGGCCGAGGAGGTCGCCGAGCTCTACCTCGCCGGTCACGACCCCACCGACCCGCAGGCGTCGCCGCTGTTCGGCAACTGGGAGGGCTCGCCGCCGCTGCTCGTCCAGGTCGGCTCGGTCGAGACCCTGCTCGACGACTCGGCCCGCCTGGTCGACAAGGTCCGCGCCGCGGGCAGCGAGGCCGTGCTGCAGGTCTACGACGACATGCCGCACGTCTGGCAGATGAGCTACCCGGCGTTCCCCGAGGCCGTGTCCGCGGTCGACGAGATGGCCGCCTGGGTGGAGCGCCACACCTCCTGACGGCTCCGGCCCCACACGGCCGCGACCACCAGCGCGACGAGCACGGCCGCCAGGCCGAGCAGCGCCGCGCCCAGGTGCAGGCCCACCATCAGGCGCTGGTCGGAAGGTGCGACCTCGCTGCCGTCGACGATCGCGAACCTGACCAACCGGTCGTCGAACGGGGCGCTGTACCCCTGGATCGTCGTGTTGACGGTGACGGCCCACAGGGCGAGCTGGTCCCAGCGCACCGCCGAGGCCGTCGCCGCCGAGAGCGCGCCGGTGCCGGCGGCGACGAGGCCGGCGAGGGTGCCGACGAGCCAGGCCAACCGGCGTGACCGGACGAGGGCGACCACGCAGGCGACGGCCGCGAGCAGGCCGAGGACGACCAGGGCCACGGCGAAGCCGTCCTCGCGCTGGACCCACTCGACCGAGCGCTGCACCCACGTCGGCTGCAGGAAGACCTCGCCACCGCCGTTGGGCACGTAGCTGTCGTACAGGACCGCCCCGCTCACCAGCAGACCGGCGGCCGCGACGAGGGTCGCCGTCAGGAGCCCCAGCGCCACCCACCTCGTGATCCGCACGGCACCAGCCTCGCGCGGTCGCCCGACGTGGTTGCATGTGGGCCGATCGGGACCGAGGGGGAGCGATGGGCATCGACGAGCTGCTGGCCGAGCGCGAGATCACACGGGCGCTCATCGCCTTCGCCCGGGGCATGGACGAGCGCGACTGGGCGGCGGTCCGGGCGCAGATGTTCGACGACGCCACCGCCGAGCTCGGCGCCGGGCCGCTCGAGGGCAGCGCCGCCATCGCCGAGTCGATCCGCGGCTACCTCGACGCCTGCGGCCCCACCCAGCACCTGCTCGGCAACGTGGTGGTCGACGTCGACCTGGCCGCCGGCACCGCCACCAGCAAGGCGTACGTGAGCGACGTGCACCTCGGCCGGGGTGCTCGGCGGGAGCTGACGTTCTCCACCCTCGGCGACTACCACGACACCTGGGAGCACGACGGCGAGCGCTGGCGCATCCGCCACCGCACCAAGCTCAACCGCGGCGTGATCGGCTCGATGGACGTGTTCCTCACCGACCAGCCGTGACGACCGGGCGCGGTCGCCCGCGCCCGCAGAATGTGACAACGTTCGATCTCCGCTCCGGACGACCGGTGCGGATCCGTGAGGGGGAACTGCCGTGGCCGAGTCGTGGGATCGCGTCGTCGACGTCGTCATCGTGGGCACCGGAGGCGCGGCGCTGACCGCCGCCACGCTCGCCCACGACGGGGGCGCCGAGGTGCTCATCGTCGAGAAGATGCCGATGCTCGGCGGCACCACGGCGGTGTCGGGCGGCGGCGTGTGGCTGCCCAACAATCACATCATGAGAGAGGCCGGCGTCGAGGACTCCCGCGAGGAGGCGCTGGCCTACACCCGGCGCGTCTGCGGCGGCCGCGAGCCCGACCCCGAGCTGCTCGAGGTCTTCGTCGACACCGCTCCCGAGGCGCTGCGCTACCTGGTCGACAACACGCCGCTGTCGGTGCACATCCAGCCCCTGCCCGACTACTACTGGCCGTGGATGTTCCCCGGCACGAAGATGCAGCCGGGCCGCACCGTCGAGGCCGACCCCTACGCCGTGGGCGACGAGCTGCCCGAGTGGAAGGACCGCATCGTCAAGCGCGGCACCCTCATGTCGCTCGGTGCCGCCACCACCCTCACCGAGGACCTCCAGGGCCCGCCCTCGCCCGAGCTGCAGGCCGAGCTGAAGCGCCGCGAGGAGCAGGACATCCGCCCCAAGGGCGCCGCCCTGATCGCCCGGCTGTTCAAGGGCCTGCTCGAGCGCGGCGTCGAGACCTGGCTCGAGTCGCCGGCCAAGGAGGTCGTCACCGACGACGCCGGTGACGTGATCGGCCTGGTCGTCGAGCACGACGGCGTGCGCACCCGCATCGGCACCCGCAAGGGCGTGGTCCTGGCGTGCGGCGGCTTCGAGTGGAACCCGGCGCTGGTGCGGGGCCACCTCGGCTACGACGTCTACCCGCTGAGCCCCGGCGGCAACACCGGCGACGGCCTGCTCATGGCCCAGGACGCCCACGCCGACCTCGGCAACATGACCTCGTACTGGGGCACCCCGGTGATGTTCGACCCCGACGTCACCCGTGACGGCGCGCTGGTGCCGCAGTTCGAGTGGGGCCGTGGTGCGCCGGCGTCGTTCATCGTGAACCAGAAGGCGCAGCGCTTCGCCAACGAGGCCCTGCCCTACAACGACTTCCCGAAGGCGTTCGGCATCTACGACACCGAGGCCGTCGAGTTCCCCAACGCCGGCCCCGGCTACCAGATCTTCGACCGCACGGTCCGCGACTCGCAGCAGATCCTGTCGATGCACCCGGGCCAGCCCGACCCGGACTGGGTGGTCAAGGCCGACACGATCCGCGAGCTGGCCGAGAAGATCGGCCTCGACCCTGACGCCCTCGAGGCCACCACCGAGCGCTTCAACGCCAACGCCGCCGAGCGCCAGGACCCCGACTTCGGGCGCACCGAGCGGGGCCTCATGGCACCCGGCGCGGTCAAGCCGCTCACCGAGGCGCCCTTCTACGCCGTCCCGATCCACCCGGGCATGCTCGGCACCAACGGCGGCCCGCGCCTCGACCGCAACGGCCAGGTGCTGCGCATCGGCGGCGGCGTGGTGGGTGGCCTCTACGCCGCCGGCAACACCGCGGCCAACGTGTTCGGTTGGGCTTACCCGAGCGGCGGCGGCACCCTCGGCAACGGCGTCGTGTTCGGCTTCCTCGCCGGCCGCCACGTCGCCGCCCAGCCCGCCCGCGCCATCTGACCCACCACACCCCTCGGTGGCTCGTTTCTCGCCCCTGGAGGGGCGCGAAACGAGCCACGGGTCGTTCGGCAGACGGAGCCATGGCTCGATTCCGGCCCCTGGAGGGGCGCGAATCGAGCCCCGGGGTGGGTGTCAGGTCGGGGGGCGGCCGTTGGCGCGGCGGGTGGCGAGGGCTGCCGTCTCGCGCACGGTGCGCCCGGCGGCCATGACGGTCTCGGCGGGCAGCCCCATCGGGAACCCGTAGGCGCTGACCGCGGCGATCACCGAGCCCTCGGGCCCGAACACCGGGGCGGCCACCATGCCGACGTCGAAGAGCTGGTCGTCGGCCAGGTCGACCACCGGGTAGTCCTCGCGGGCGAGGGCGGCGAGCAGCTCGGCCACGTCGTCGCGCAGCTCGGCGCGTCCCGGGTCGTCGGTGAGGCGGAAGGCGCGGTCGCCGAGCATGCGCTGGGCGTCGGAGCCGGCGGTGACGGCGTAGCCGCGGCGGCGCACGAGCTCGAGCGCGTCGCGGCAGCGGGCCACGGCCTCGGCCGACCCGTCGGGGGTGCGGGCGAGCCACGCCTCGACGTCAGCGGCCGGCGCCCACGCCATGAACACCGCGCCTGTCTCTTATACACATCTGACGCTGCCGACGAAGAGGATAGTGGGGG
>CAMFLJ010000226.1 GCA_945957335.1 uncultured Actinomycetes bacterium
GTCCACGACGGCCAACCCCCACCCGACCCGGCCATCCGACCCGATGCGACCGACGTCCCACAGGGCGAGCCACCACCGGCAGCCGAACGCTCGGCGGATGCTTCGCCGACCACGCCAGCACCGAGAGCGACAGGGACGAAGACGCCGACACCGACGAGGGTCGAGGCCCGAGCGCGGGCCATCGCCGATCGGGCCCGAAGTCAGGGCGCACTCTTCGACACCGGCTGAGGTCGACCGGCCGAGACCGGCCGCAGGGAAGACTCGACCAGGTCGGTCTGGCGTCGAGCCGACCGGCTCGGGCCGTCAGCCGTCGGCGAGCACGGTGGCAGCCAGGGCGATGCGGTGGTCCTTGGCCCACGGTGGACCGAGCTCCGCACGGGGCCCGAGCAGCACGTCGTCGGCTCGCGCCCCGAGGAGAGAACGAGCCTCGGCCTCGACCCGGGCGTGGTCGTAGAGGTGCACCACCCAGCCCCGGGCGGCGGCGTCGGCGGCGAGCACCTCGAGGTACATCACCGAGTCGGCCCGGCTCTCGTGGGGCGGCCGGCGCAACGAGACGATGTCAGCCGGCAGGTCCGTCGACCAGGTCCGCAACGAGATCGAGGTCACCGAGCCGCCGCGCTCGGCGGCGACGGCCGCCAGCCCGTCGAGTGCGACGTGGGTCGAGCGTTCCACCGACGCGCGCACCTCGGCGACGAGCGCGGCCAACGCGTCGTCGTCGAGCTCCGGGCCGGATCGGTGCATCTCGTGGGCGCCGCCCTCGTGGTGCACCGGCGCCACCGGGAGGCCGGGCTCGATCAGCTCGATCCGGCTCCGGCCGACGACCCGGTGGTCGTCGTCGGCCACCACGGCGACGGCCCACCCCAGGTGGTGTGCGATCCCCAGGCGCATCCGCAGAGTGTGCCGTCCCGCTGCACGACCCGCCACGGCCTGGGTCTGGGCCTCAGTTCAGGACGAGCACCGCCACGTTCAGGCTGGCGGCGAAGGCCACCCAGGCGAGGTACGGCACGAGCAGCCACGCCGCCAGCGGACGGAGAGGGCGGAACAGCATGATCGTCGCCACGATGGAGGCGAGCAGCGCGGCGATCACCACCACTCCCCCGCCGGGGGACTCGAGCCCGAAGAACACCACCGACCACGCCAGGTTGAGGGCGAGCTGCACGACGTAGGCCACCAGCGCCACCCGCACCTCACGGCGCCGGACGCCCTCCCGCACCACCAGCCACGCGGCCACGGCCATCAGCACGTAGAGCAGCGTCCACACCGGGCCGAACACCGCGTCGGGCGGGTTCCACGGCGGCTTCTCGATCGTCCGGTACCACGAGCCCGCACCGGTGGCGGTGGCCGACCCGCCGACGGCGGCCACCACCGCGACCAGCACGAGGCTGAGGACGAGGCCGAGCGGCCCCTCGACCAGCGGTCGGTGCCTCGACCGGTCGTCGGTGGCGCCGGTCGAGTCGGTCGGGTTGGTAGGGCCGGTGCGAGAGGTGGGGGTCGCCGTCTGCATGGGCTGCACCTACCCGTCGACTGCCTCTCCCGCCCCTCCACTGGACGGGCCCGTCGGCGAGGCGTTCGTGGCCAGAATGTCGCCATGCCGGTGCACTCCATCCACCACGTGCAGCTCGCCATGCCGGCCGGCGGCGAGGAGCAGGCACGTCGCTTCTACGGCGAGCTGCTCGGCATCCCCGAGGCGCCGAAGCCCCCGAACCTGGCCGCCCGCGGCGGCTGCTGGTTCGAGTCCGACACGATCCGGGTGCACCTCGGCGTCGAGGCCGACTTCCGTCCGGCGAAGAAGGCCCATCCG
Organism: uncultured Actinomycetes bacterium; assembly: GCA_945957335.1. Lineage (GTDB taxonomy): Bacteria > Actinomycetota > Acidimicrobiia > Acidimicrobiales > Acidimicrobilacustridaceae > CAMFLJ01. The sequence continues at coordinate 1,802 of CAMFLJ010000226.1, forward strand.
GCGCTCCTGGTGACCGACCTCCCGTCGCTGGTCCGGGAGCTTCGCGCCGCCGGCGTCGAGATCGCCGACGACGAGCCGCTCGCGGGCTTCGACCGCGTGTACGTGCACGATCCGTTCGGCAACCGCCTCGAGCTCCTCGAGCCGGCAGCCGACTGACCGCACCGACCCTCGACACCGGCCCCGTCCGATCGAGCGGCAAGAGCCGGACTGCAGGCCAACCGGAGCCCGGGCCCCGGCCGCGGTCAGGCGGCGAGGACGCCGTCGGTGATGGTGACGGTGCGGTCGGCGTAGCGGGTCATGCGCTGGTCGTGGGTGACGATGACGGCGGCCGTGTCGCGGCTCTTCACCTCGGACACGATCAGCTCCATCACCTGCTCGCCGAGCTTGGTGTCGAGCGCCGAGGTGGGCTCGTCGATCAGCACCAGCGCCGGCTCGTTCATCAGCGCCCGGCCGATCGCCACCCGCTGGCGCTCGCCACCCGACATCTGACCCGGCAGGTTGTCGACCCGGTGCGAGAGCCCGAGTTCGTCGAGCAGCTTCTCGGCCCGGGCCTTGGCGTCCTTGTGCGACCGGCTCGACCCGAAGTCGTTCACGATCATCAGGTTCTCGCGGGCGGTGAGGAACGGCACCAGGTTCACGGCCTGGAACACGAAGCCGACGGAGTCGCGCCGGAAGGCGGTGAGCTGCTTGGCCGAGTAGGTCGAGATGTCCTGACCACCGACCACGACCGTGCCCTCCGACGGCGTGAGCAGCCCGCCGGAGATCGAAAGCAGGGTGGTCTTGCCCGAGCCCGACGGGCCGACCAGGGCGAGGATCTCGTCGTCGCCGACCTCGAGGGTGGCGTGGTCGAGCGCGACGATCTCGGCGTCGCCCGAGGTGTAGGTCTTGCGCACGCTGCTGAGCTCGAGAGCGGCCACGAGGGGTTCCTCCGAAGATTGGTCGACTACCCGATCGCCGACGCAGGGTCGACGCGGACGACACGGCGCAGCGACACCGCTGCGCCCAGGGCGGACATGACGACGAGCCCCACGGCGATCTGCACCGCACGCGCGGGCTCCATGGCGACGGGGATCTCGGCGGGAAGGACGAGGGTGAGCAACCACATGAGCACGCCCCCGATCACGAACGAGACGAGGGCGACGATCACGGCCTGGATCACCACGCCCCCGAAGATCTGGCGGCTCGAGGCGCCGATCGCCTTGAGCACCGAGTAGAGGCCGATGCGCTCGAGGGTGAGCAGGGCGAAGAACAGCGCCACCACCAGGCCGGCCACGAAGAGCGTGACGTAGATGATCGCCGAGAAGGTGGAGTTCTGCTCCTTGATCCCGGGCAGCGCCTGCACGGCCTCGCTCTTGGTGAGCGTCGAGGTGGCCCCGCCGGTGGCGGCGTCGATGGCGTCGGCGACGGTCGTGGCGTCGGCCCCGCTGTCGAGCTTCACGGTGAGCCCCTGGAACGTGTCGGGCGGCAGGTTCGAGTCGGGCCGGGAGTCGGCGAGCACCTCGCGCCAGGTGTCGGGCTGCACGAAGAACCCGCCCTGCTGCAGGTAGTCGGTGTCGGACACCCAGCCGGTGACGGTGATCGGTGTCTTGGCCGAGCCGACGAGGAGGGTGTCCCCGACGTCGACGCCGAAGGCCTGGAGGCTACGGTCGGCCAGTGCCTGGTCGGGCGCCAGGCTCACGTCGGAGGGCATCGACGACACGGGCAGCTGGAACGCGGTGACCGACAGGTTCACCAGGTCGGTCTTGTCGGGCAGCTGGCCACCCACGAGGGCGACGCCGATGCCGCCGGTGGCGCTCACACCGGGCACGGCCTCGACCTTCGCCCGCACCTCGGGGTCGATGCGCGAGCGGATGAGCGAGTCCTTGGCGTCGGAGGAGTAGACGACGAGCTCGCCGGGCTGCGAGCGCAGCAGGCCGGTGGAGCCGATGAACAGCCCGTCGAGCAGGCCGCCGAGGAACAGGAGCAGCACCGACAGCAGCACCAGCGACGAGCCGGCGATGGCGAACCGCAGCGGCTTGCGGCGCAGCTCGACGAGACCGAGCTTCATGCCAGGCCTCCCGCGTTCTGCCGGTTCATGACGTCGGCCGGGTCGATGCGCCCGACCCGCAGCAGCGTGAACAGCGAGCCGACCAGCGAGAGCAGCACGACCCCGACCGCGGTGACGACCATCGTCGTCGGCTCGAGCGAGATGGGCAGGCCGGCGGAGGCGCCCTTCACCGCCCCCAGGGTGAGGAGGATGCCGACCACGAGCCCCACCCCCACCACCAGGAAGATCTGCTTGAGCAGCGCCTTCACGAGGTAGCTGGTCGGGGCGCCCACCGCCCGCAGCACGGTGAGGGTCGACTGCTTCTGCACGGTGAGGATGAGGAAGAAGAAGCCGATCACCACCGCCACCACGAGGAAGGCGAGGACCAGGATCAGCTGGAACGACGTGTTCACCGACGACACGCCCGGCGCCTCGTTGACGGCCTGGCTGCGGGTGAGCGCCTGCACGCCGTCGACCTGCTCGTTCACCGACGCGGCCAGCTGCGAGGCGCTCACGCCGGGGGCCGGGGTGAGGGCGATCACCGAGGGCAGCACCGCGGTGGCGTCGGGGTTCGACGCCTTGCGCAGGGCGGTGTAGCCGTCGAAGGTGACCCACAGGGTGGGCGCCACGGAGAACCGGCTGCGCTCGGTGAGCCCGACGATGGTGAGGGTGATGCCGCCGTCGACGCTGGTGACGGTGTCGCCGAGGCCGAACCCGTCGGACGCGTCCTCCTTGGAGGCAACCGCCTCGGTCGGGGTGGTCGGCAGGCGACCCTCGACCAGACGGGTGGGCTCGCCGGGGCCACCGGGCTGGAAGCCGAAGATCGAGGCGTCGACGTCGGTGCCCTTGGCCTCGATGGTGAAGGTGCCCTCGGCCAGCCCGGCCGAGGAGCCCACGCCCTCGACGGCGGCGATCTGGGCCTGCTCGGGCGGGAGGATGACGCTGCCCGACACGTTCTTGCGGGCCTCCTCGGAGAACACCAGCACCGTGCCCGACTGGTTCTCGAGGGCGCCGGTGAAGCTCAACAGCAGCGACCCGAGCAGCGCCTGCTGGAAGAGGATGAGGAAGACGAGCAGACCGACTGCTCCGGAGAGGAGCCCGAACCGGAGCTTCGCTCGCCTGATCTCCTTGCCCGCCAACATGTGGGAGCAGGTTAGCGCTAAATCGACGGACCGCACCCCGCGCGGTCGGCCCACCACGCCAGGACCGACTCGGCGGCGTCGGGTGCGAGCCGATGGGCGGCGGTGAGCAGGCGGCCGGCCTCGAGGAGGTGGCGGCCGCGCTCCTCGTCATCGGCCGCCGTGGCCACGAGCGCGAGCTCGGCTGCCCCCTGCTCCCAGAGGTCGCGGTCGAGCGGCAGCGGCACCTCGACCACCTGCCGGGCCGAGAGCTTCAGCGCCTGCGGCGCCAGCGCCGTGCCACCCGAGCGCTCGGCGGCCCACGCGCTGACCGGCGGCGCGGTGAGCGCGGCCAGCCCCAGCAGCCGGTGGTGGGCGTGGTCGTGCTCCGGGTCGAGCACCACCGACACCACCGGCACCGACGGCCACCAGTCGCCGTCGTCGTCGAGCGCGGCCTCGACGACGCGGGTCTGGGTGGCCACCACCACCTTGGGGCGCAGCCGGGCGTCGGCCCACGCGGCCAGGCGACGGTCGCCGTCGGGCCCCTCGGACCAGGCCCGCAAGGCGTCGAGCCGCACGACGGGAGCGGTGAGGCGGTGGCCGGCCAGCCGGGTGGTGCGGCGGCCCCACACCACGTGGGCCGGCTCGACCAGGCCGGCGGTGATCAGGCGGGCCGAGCCCTCGGGCATCGGGGCCAGGCCCGCCCGGTCGGAGCGCGAGGCCAGGTCGGGCCGGTCGACCACGAACGGGGCCAGTGCGTAGAACTCGTCGCGGAACCCCGCAGTGGCCCGGGCCCACGCCCCGAGCACCTCACGGCCGGACAGGTCGACCGCCGGCACCCCGGTGGCGGCGGCCACGACGGGCGCCCAGGAGCCGGCCCGCCCCAGCCGCTCGACACCGACCTCGGCCACCACCTCGGCATCGCCGCCCCGGCGAACGACCACGGGCGAACCGGCGTCGGGCACCGCCAGAGGGCCGGCCACCCGCAGCACCGGGGCGCACACGTCGACCGACGCGCCGAAGAGCCGCTCGCCCGCCAGCCACACCGCCTCGAGCACGGCGTGGTCGGTGAGGCGGCGCCGCACGGCACCGGCGTCGCGCGCCCCGAGGAACGAGAGCGGCTGCACCAGCACCACCCGGGCGCCCGGAGCCGAGGCGCCGACCGCCCGCACGAGGAACAGCCCGGCGGTGTCGGCGTAGCCCGCGGCCGAGCCGCCGAGCAGGGCGCGGGCCGCGTCGGACCCGGCCCGGTCGCGGGCCGTCGAGCGGGCCAGCTGCCCGCCGAACGGCGGGTTGCCCACCACGGCCACGAGCGATCCCTCGCCCGGCCACGGCTCGGCCAGGGCGTCGCCGACCACCACCGTCG
>CAMFLJ010000227.1 GCA_945957335.1 uncultured Actinomycetes bacterium
GGCACCGGGATCGGCCCGTGCCCGGCGATCTCCGACACCTCACCGGGCAGCGTGTGGCCTCTGTCCAACGCCGCGAGGTCGATCTTCACGATGACCTTGGCGAACGACCAGTCGTCCTCGACCGACCCGCCGTCGGAACCGACCGGGGTGCCGTTCGTGGCGGCCCGGTCGAGGACCCGGCACAGCGCGTCGGCGGCGTAGGCCTCCGACGGCTCACGCACACCATCCTCCCGCGCCTGGTCGAACACGGCGGCCTGTTCGCCTTCGATGGCGGCGACGGCCTTGGTGTGCTCGGCCATCGGCAACAACCAGCTGCCCCAGCCCATCCCGTCGTCGTTCACCCCGTGGCGGAACCGACGCTGCTCGCGGTGCCGCGCAGCCTTCTCCTCAGGCGTCTCGGCGGAGGCGGCGTTCAGGATGCGACGGGCGTCGGACTGAACGTCGTGCAGGGTTCGGCCCGGTGCCGACGCGACAAGCTGACGACCAGCGGCCGGGTCGGCCTTCTCCGCTTTCGCCACCGCGGACGCCTGCTTCCCCGACAAACGCCCCGCCACGAGAGCGTCCTTCGTGGCCGGGGCATCCGCCACGGTCTCCGCGAGATCGAGCATCCGCACCGCGTCACCAACCGAGATCCCGCACACCTTGGCCATCCAATGCCCCGCGCTGCGATGACCGCCACGCGACCACAACGACGACTCGGCCACCCGACCCGCCGCCAACGCCTTGCCCGCGTCAGCGACCCGTGACAGCTGGTCGCACACCGCCACCACCTCGGCCGCGTCACGCGCCGGCAACTGACCCGGATCGAGTCCCTCGAGCACGGCGCGCAGCTGACTGACGAGCGCGGCCAACGGCCGCACCGCCACCCCCACCCTCAGCTCCCTGTCGCTCCCACCCGAACCCATGAGACGACCCTACGCAGGGGGTGTGACAGCCCCCTGACCAGGGGAAACGTCGAACGGAGCAAGGGTCCCCAGGCACGAGGCCCCGAGAGCGACCGAACCCGACCTGTGGCCGATGCGCGCTCGCGCACCGATGAGATCGCGGCGCACCCGCGGTCGGACGATGATGACGACCGCGACCCCCACCAGGAGCGAACCGTGGCCAGCCTGAGCTACATCACCAACACCTCCCTCGACGGCTACATCGAGGACGTCGACGGGCGCTTCGACTGGGCCGAGCCCGACGACGAGTACTTCGCCTACATGACCGAGCTCGTGCGCCCCATCGGCACCTGGCTCTACGGGCGTCGCCTGTACGAGTCGATGGCCGTGTGGGAGACCGACCCGACCCTCGCCGAGACGTCCGACCTGCTCGCCGAGTTCGCGCGGGTGTGGCAGTCGGGCGAGAAGGTCGTGCACTCGACCACGCTCGAGGCGCCCCTCACGGCCCGCACCCGGATCGAGCGCAGCTTCGACCCGGAGGCCGTGCGGGCCCTCAAGGCGTCGTCGGAGCGACCGATCACCATCGGTGGCGCCGAGCTGGCCGGCCTGGCGTTCGATGCCGGCCTCGTCGACGAGGTCCACCTCTTCGTCGGCCCGGCGTTCGTCGGCCGTGGCAAGCCGGCCTTCGCCGGCACCTCACGGGTGTCGCTCGAGCTCGTCGACGAGCACCGCTTCCCGAACGGCGTCGTCCACCTGCACTACCGCACGGCCGGCTGAGCCTCCGTCGAGCGTGGCGCCGCCCGCCGCGTCGGCTCGACGATCCACCCGGCGAACACGGCGAGGTACACCTGGACGAACAGGATGACCGGGGCGAGCGGGAGGACGAGGACGCTCATGTTGGCCCCGTGGGCGCCGATGGTGAGCGTCCGGCCCAGCCAGCCCCACGCGATGCCGATCACCAGCGTCGCCGCGGCGAGCAGGAGCCCGACCGAGGTCGGCCTCGACCGTCGGACGGTCAGGACCAGGACGACGACGAGCAGAGCGACGACCGCCGCGCTGGCGGCCAGGACGAGCTGGTCGACCTGATGCGACCAGCGAGGTGGTTGGACCAGGTACATGAGGTCCGGCTCGTGGCGCACCATGCCCTCGGTCTGGTCGCCCACGAGCCACCACCCGATCGGGATCAGCGCGACGGGCAGCAGCGCTACCACCCCTCCCACGAGCAACCTGGTGCGCACCGTCACCCCTCCGCCTCGATCGAGCGCCCCGCCACCGCCAGTCTGGCCCAGCGGCGCCCGACCTCAGCGGCGGCGCAGGCGGGGGTCGAGCAGGTCGGGCGGGGCGGCGAAGCGGGTGTCGCCCGACGCCTCCGGACCCGCTAGTGGGGAGAGTGCGTCGCCAGGCCGTTCGCCGCCGTCGCCCCCGTGCAACCGAGCTCCCCCGGTGCGACGACGACCCGGGGAGGCACCCACACCTCCACGACACGGTCGTGGGTGATGCGGCCGAGCACGCAGTCACGGCCAGCCGAGTAGGCGACACCGACCGACCCGTCGACGGCCACGGCGACGTCCGCACCGGCGGTCGACGCCCGCACGGCCTGCTCGATCGCAGCGGAGTCGGAGTCGGCGCTGGTGGCCGCCACGACCTCGTCGAGCGCCGAGGTGAGACCCTCGACGGTCGACGGCGGCAGGGTGACCACCGTCGGGGCCACCGGGTGGAGCGGCTCGGCGTCAGCCGGGCACGAGCCCGCTCCGGACAACGTGCCGGACCACGCATCGAACTCGACGTGGAGGCACGCCGTGACCAGGTGGACCGAGCCGAACCCGTCACGCCCCTCGCCGGTGGTGCGGATCATGTAGGTGGAGTGCTCGGCGTCCCCGTCGAACGCCAGCACGTCCGACTCGGCGTCCATCCGCGCCGCTCGCTCCTCCGGAGTGGCCCAGCTCCTCGTGAGCTCCGCAGCCCGGAGCGCCGACTCGGCGCGGACCTGGGCCTGCTCAGAGGCCCCGCCGTCCGTCGCTCGCGTGACGGTCGAGCAACTCGTGAGGACCACGGCGGCCAACACCGCCGCCACGACCCCGACGCGCGATCGAACGACCCGACCGACATCGTCCGCCATTGGAGACCGCCTTGCTCGCCGTTGTTCCGCCGGCGGAGCTTCCCCTATGGGCGGCCCGACCACCCGCAGGTCGAGCGCCCCGCCGCGGCCAGTCTGGCCCAGCGGCGCCCGACCTCAGCGGCGGCGCAGGCGGGGGTCGAGCAGGTCGGGCGGGGTGGCGAAGCGGGTGTCGCCGGGGTTGAGGTCGACGCCGGGCGGCACGATCTCGTCGATGCGGTCGAGCACGTCGCTGCTCAGGGCCACGTCGGCGCCGGCCAAGAGGTCGGCGAGCTGCTCGGGAGTGCGGGGCCCGATGATCACCGACGTCACCGCCGGGTGGGCCCGCACGAACGCCGTGGCCAGGTGGGTCATCGGCAGGCCGGCGTCGGCGGCCAGCGTGGTCAGCTGCCCGACGGCGGCGAGCTTGGCCTGGTTGCCTGCGACCGACAGGTCGAAGGCGTGCGGGGCCTGGGCCACCCGGTGCCCCTCGGTGGGCTCGGCGCGACCCGACAGCCACCCGGCGCTGAGCGGTCCGTAGGTGAGCACGCCCATGTCGTAGCGGCGGCACGCCGGCAGCACCGACGCCTCGATGGTGCGGGAGAGGATCGAGTAGCGGGGCTGCTCGGAGCGGAAGCGGACGTGGCCCCGGGTCGACGACACCCACTGCGCCTCGACGATGCGGTCGACGGGGAACGTCGAGCACCCGACGGCGCGCACCTTGCCGGCGTGCACGAGGTCGCTCAGCGCACCGAGGGTCTCGTCGAGGTCGGTCGTGGGGTCGAACCGGTGCATCTGGTAGAGGTCGACGTGGTCGACGCCCAACCGCCGCAGGCTGTTGTCGATTGCCTCGGTGACCCACCGGCGCGAGCCGCCCATGCGGTTGCGGTCGGCGCTCACGGGCAGCCCGAACTTGGTGGCCAGCACCACAGTGTCGCGCCGCCCCTTCAGCGCCTTGCCGACGATCTCCTCGCACTCACCGCCCGAGTACACGTCGGCGGTGTCGACGAAGTTGATGCCGGCATCGAGCGCGGTGTGGATCATCCGCACGCACTCGTCGTGGTCGGTGTTGCCCTGGGCACCGAACATCATCGTGCCCAGGCAGGTGGAGCTCACCGACATGCCGGTGCCCCCGAGCGTCCTCGTCTCCATCGGTTCCCCCTAGTTCGTGGCGGCCCGGCTCCCGGGCCGACCGGCAGCGTGGTCTAGGTCTCGTCGGCCGTCAGCAGCGGCGGCACGGTCGGCGGGTGGTGGTGCCCGAGGGCGGCCAGCACGTCGTCGACGTCGGTGATGCGCACGATCAGCTCACGGTTCGCCGGCTTCAGGAACCCGGCCTCGACGGCGCCGTCGAGGAACTCGAGCAGTGGCTGCCAGAACCCGCCGAGGTCGAGCACGCCGACCGGCTTGGCGTGGATCCCGAGCTGGGCCCAGGTCGTGATCTCGGCCAGCTCCTCGAGCGTTCCGAGCCCGCCGGGCAGGGCGAGGAACGCGTCGGCCTCGTCGGCCATGCGCTGCTTGCGCTCGTGCATCGAGCGCACCTCGATCAGCTCGGTGATGCCGGTGTGGCCGACCTCGTTGGAGAACAGGCCCTTCGGGATGACGCCCAGCACCTCTCCCCCGGCGTCCATCACCGCGTCGGCGACCACGCCCATCAGGCCGACGGCGCCGCCGCCGTAGACGAGGCGCACGCCGTTGGCGGCGAGCATCCGGCCCACCGCAGCTGCGGCCGCGGCATCGGCCGGGTCGCGGCCCATCGACGAGCCGCAGTAGACGCACAGCGAGCGGATGGCGCTCATCCGCGCAGCAGGGTGTCGATGCGGTCGAGCATCTCCGGGTCGAGGGCGTCGAGCACCTTCAGCGCGCCGAGGTTCTCGTGGACCTGCTCGACGCGGCTGGCGCCGGTGATCACGGTGGACACGTTGGGGTTGGCGGCGCACCAGGCGATCGAGAGCTGCGAGAGCGTGCAGCCGAGCTCGTCGGCCAGGCCAGAGAGGCGCCGCACCTTCTCGTTGCGGGCGGGGTCGGTGAGCATGCCCTTGAGCCACTCGTAGCCGGGCAGCGACGCGCGGCTGCCCTCGGGCACGCCGTCGAGGTACTTGCCGGTGAGCAGGCCCGACGCCAGCGGGCTCCAGGTGGTGAGGCCGAGGCCGATGTCGTCGTAGAGGCGGGCGTACTCGGTCTCGACGCGGCGGCGCTCGAGCAGGTTGTACTGCGGCTGCTCCATCACCGGCTTGTGGAGGTGGTGGCGCTCGGCGATCTCCCACGCGGCGCGGATCTCGTCGGCCGACCACTCGGAGGTGCCCCAGTAGAGGGCCTGGCCGCGCTCGATGATGTCGTGCATGGCCCACACGGTCTCCTCGATCGGGGTCTCCGGATCGGGGCGGTGGCAGAAGAGCAGGTCGACGAAGTCGAGCTGGAGGCGCTCGAGGCTGCCCTCGATGGCCTGCAGCAGGTACTTGCGGTTGAGGGTGTTGCGCATGTTGGGGCCCTCGTGGATGCCCCAGAACACCTTGGTGCTGATCACGTACGACCAGCGCTCCCAGCCGAGCGAGGCGATGGCCGCGCCCATGATCGTCTCCGACTGCCCACCGGCGTAGCTCTCGGCGTTGTCGAAGAAGTTCACGCCGCCGTCGCGGGCGGCGGTGAGGCACTCCTCGGCGAGGCTCGTGTCGAGCTGGTCGCCGAAGGTGACCCACGAGCCGAACGAGAGGGCGCTCACCTGCAGGCCGGAGCGGCCGAGGCGGCGGTAGGGCATCAGTGGCTGGTCGTCCATGGCGGACCAGCCTACGGACGACGGGGACGTGTCCGGTCTGCCATCCACGACCGCGTCAGGTGTGCGTCAGCGGATGTGGCCGGCCTCGAGGATCGGCGCCAGCTCGTCGGGCATGAGCGCAGGGCTGAAGAGGAAGCCCTGGCCCACGGGGCAGCCGAGCTCGTGGAGGCGGCGGGCCTGGAAGCCGGTCTCGACGCCCTCGGCCACCAGCTCCAGGCCAAGGCCGTCGGCGAGGGCGATCATCGCCGTGCAGATCGCCGTGGCCGCCGGGTCGTCGGCCAGGTCCTTCACGAACGCCCGGTCGATCTTCAGCTCGTCGAAGGGCAGCTCGCGCAGCGCACCGAGGGCGGAGTGGCCGGTGCCGAAGTCGTCGAGGCTCACGCGCACCCCGGCGTCGGCCAGGCGGCCGAGCTGCGTGGCCGCGTCGGTGCCGGCGTCCATCACCGCCGTCTCGGTGACCTCGATCGTGAGGCCGTCGGGGTCGAGGCCGGCGGCGCCGGTGATCTCGAGCAC
>CAMFLJ010000228.1 GCA_945957335.1 uncultured Actinomycetes bacterium
CGTCGAGCAGGTCATGGGCCGCAGCGACGTGCACGTGGTGTCGAACCCGGAGTTCCTCCGCGAGGGCACCGCCGTCCACGACTTCCTGCACCCCGACCGCGTGGTGATCGGCGCCGAGGACCAGAGCGCCGCCGTCCGCATCGCCGGGCTCTACCTCGGGCTCCCCGCGCCGTTCATGGTCACCGACCCGGCGTCGGCGGAGACCATCAAGTACGCCTCGAACGCCTTCCTGGCCATGAAGCTGTCGTTCGTCAACGCCATCGCCAACCTCTGCGAGGCCGTGGGCGCCGACGTCAACGACGTGGTGCTCGGCATGGGCTACGACAAGCGCATCGGCCACGAGTTCCTCCGGCCCGGCCCCGGCTGGGGCGGGAGCTGCTTCCCGAAGGACTCCAAGGCGTTGCAGTACATCGCCAAGGACAACGGCTACGAGTTCTCGCTGATCGACGCGCTGCTCGAGCAGAACACCGAGCAGTTCGACCGGGTCGCCGACAAGGTCGCCCGCTTCGCCGGCGGCGAGCTCGAGGGCGCCACCGTGGCGGCCTGGGGCCTCACGTTCAAGGCCGACACCGACGACCGCCGCCAGTCACCCGCCCTCGAGGTGCTGTCGCGGCTCGTGGCTCGCGGTGCCCGGGTGAAGGCGTTCGATCCCACCGTCACGGCGTCGATGCCCGAGCTGCCCGAGGTCGAGGTGGCCACCGATCCCTACGCCGCCTGCGAGGGCGCCGACGTGCTGGTCGTCCTCACCGAGTGGGACGACTTCAAGTGGCTCGACCTCGACAAGGTGGCCGACCTCATGGCCCACCGCCGCATCGTCGACGGCCGCAACCTGCTCGACCGCGCCGCGGTCCGCCGGCGGGGCTTCGAGTACGAAGGCATCGGCCGGCTCTGAGCCGGTCGGACACCGCATGGCACGCATCGTCGTCACCGGTGGGGCCGGGTTCCTCGGCTCGCACCTCACCGACGCGCTCCTCGCACGCGGTGACGAGGTCGTCTCGCTCGACAACCTCTGCACGGGCGAGCTGCGCAACCTGGCCCACCTCGACGGCCACCCGGGCTTCACCTTCGTCGAGCACGACGTCACCGAGCACATCGCCGTCGACGGTCCCGTCGACGCCGTGCTCCACCTGGCCAGCCCCGCCTCGCCCCCCGGCTACCTCGCCCTTCCCGTCGAGACGCTGATGGTCGGCAGCCGGGGCACGCACAACGCCCTCGGCCTGGCCCGGGCCAAGGGGGCGCGCTTCTTCGTGTCGAGCACCAGCGAGGTCTACGGCGACCCGTCGGTGCACCCCCAGCCCGAGTCCTACTGGGGCAACGTCAACCCGATTGGCCCCCGCAGCGTCTACGACGAGGCCAAGCGCTTCACCGAGGCGCTCACGATGGCCTACCACCGCACCCACGGCGTCGACGTGCGGATCGTGCGCATCTTCAACACCTACGGCCCGCGGATGAGGGCCGACGACGGACGGGTCGTGTCGAACTTCATCGTGCAGGCGCTCCGGGGCGAGCCCCTGACGATCTACGGCGACGGCAGCCAGACCCGATCGTTCTGCTACGTCGACGACGAGATCCGCGGGTTCCTGGCCCTGCTCGACGGGCCCCACACGGGGCCGATCAACATCGGCAACGACGGCGAGTTCACGATGCTCGAGCTGGCCGAGGTGGTCCGCGAGGTCACCGGTTCGAGCTCGCCGATCGAGCACCTGCCGCTGCCGGAGGACGACCCGAAGCAGCGCCGGCCCGATCTCACCCTCGCCCGCAGCCTCCTCGGCTGGGAGCCCAGCGTGGCGCTGAGCGACGGCGTGGCCCGCACCGTCGAGTACTTCGCCTCGGTCCTGCCCTAGGGGCGGGGCGCCGGCTCAGAAGGGCCGCGACTCGGCTTCCTCGCGGTTGGCGAGGTACCAGTCGAGGGTGAGGCGCAGGCCTTCGTCGAAGGGCGTGGAGGCCACGAAGCCGAACCGCTCGCGGGCGCGCGTGGCGTCGACGCCCCGGCGGGGCTGGCCGTCGGGCTTGGAGTCGTCCCAGACGACCTCGCCCTCGTAGCCGACGAGCTTCACGATGATCTCGACGAGGTCGCGGATGGGCAGCTCGCGGCTGGCGCCGAGGTTGACGGGGTCGCCGTCGTCGTAGCGCTCGGCGGCGAGGACGATGCCGTCGGCGGCGTCGTCGACGAACAGGAACTCGCGGCTGGCGGAGCCGGTTCCCCACACGACCATGTGGTCGGCGCCGCTCTCCTTGGCGTCGACGGCCTTCTTGATCAGGGCCGGGATCACGTGCGACACGGCCGGGTGGAACTTGTCGCGGGGGCCGTAGAGGTTGGTCGGCATGAGGTAGACGGCGCTCTGGCCGTACTGCTCGCGGTTGGCCTGCAGCTGCACGAGCTGGGCCAGCTTGGCGATGCCGTACGGGGCGTTGGTCTCCTCCGGGTAGCCCTCCCACAGCGAGGACTCCTGGAACGGCACCGGGGTGAACTTGGGGTACGAGCAGATCGTGCCCACCATGACCGTCTTGGGCGTGTCGCAGAGGCGCGCCTCGTCGAGCACGTAGGTGCCCATCAGCAGGTTGTCGAGGTAGAGGTCGGCCGGGCGGGCCATGTTGGCGCCGATGCCACCGACCCGGGCCGCCAGGTGGATCACGAGGTCGGGCAGGACGTCGGCGAAGAGGGCGGCGACGGCGGACCGGTCGCGCAGGTCGTAGTCGGCGCTGGTGGGGGCCACGACCGAGGTGGCGCCGCCGGCCGCGAGGCGGTCGAGCACGGCCTGCCCGAGGAAGCCCCGACCTCCGGTGACGAGCACCCGCCGGGTGCGCCAGAAGTCGGGATCGGGGGCGTTCTCCATGGCCGGCATCCTACCGGCGGCCCCCGACCTGCCCGGGTAGGCCCGGGCGCCGTGGGAGACTCATGCCCCCATGGATCGACCTCTCCGGGTGGCCGTCACCCTCGAACAGTGCTGGCACGCCGTGCCCGGCGGCACCGCCCGTGCGGCGCTCGACTCGATCCTCGCCCTGCAGGCCCACACCGACGTCGACATGGTCGGCGTGAGCGCCCGCCACGGCTCACCGCCGCCGCCGGCATGGGCGCCGTCGATCCCGGTCGAGCGGCTGCCGCTGCCACGGCTCGCGCTCTACGAGTCGTGGCACCGCCTGCGCCGCCCGGCCGTCGAGCGCGCCACCGGCCCCGTCGACGTCATCCACGCCACGGGCATGGCCGTCCCGCCGCCCAGCGCGCCCCTCGTGGTCACCGTCCACGACCTGGCCTTCCTGCGCGACCCGGCCCGCGCCACCCGCCGGGGCGCCTCGTTCTTCCGCCGGGCCATCGAGCTCGCCCGGGCCGACGCCACCATCGTGATCTGCCCGTCGCGCGCCACCCTCGACGACTGCGCGGCCAACGGGTTCGACCGGTCCCGGCTGCGGCTCGTGCCGTGGGGGATCGAGGCCGAACCGGTCGATCCCGACGCGGTCACCGAGGTGCGCGCCCGCTTCGGCCTCGGCGACCGCTTCGTGCTCTGGAGCGGCACCATCGAGCCCCGCAAGAACCTGCCCACCCTGCTCGACGCCTTCGAGCGCCTCGACGACCCCGACGTCACGCTGGTGCTCGCCGGCCCCCAGGGCTGGAACGAGGACATCGCGCCCCGCATCGAGCGACTCGGCCGGCGGGTGAAGGCAGTGGGCTTCGTCGACCCCGACGTCCTGCGGGCCCTCTACGCGGGTGCCTCGGTGTTCTGCTTCCCGAGCCTCGAGGAGGGCTTCGGCCTCCCCGTGCTGGAGGCCATGGCCCAGGGCACGCCCGTGATCACCTCGTCGGGCACCGCCACCGCCGAGGTCGCCGGCGACGCCGGGGTGCTCGTCGACCCGACCGATGTCACCGCCCTGGCCGACGCCCTCAGGGGCGTGCTGGCCGACGCCACCGCCGCAGCCGCGCTGGGCGAGGCGGGCCGGGCGCGCGCCGCGGCGGAGTTCAGCTGGTCGCGCACCGCCGACGCCCTGCTCGGCGCCTACGAGGAGGCCGCCGCGTGAGCGCAGCCCCGGGCCCGACCCGCGTCGGCGTCAACCTGCTGTGGCTCGTCCCCGGCGAGGTCGGTGGCAGCGAGGAGTACACGGTGCGGCTGCTCGGCGCCCTCGCCGACCTGGCGCCCGACGACCTCGAGGTCACGCTCTACGTGAACGGCCGCTTCGGGGGCACCCACGCCGAGCTCACCGAGCGCTTCCGCACCGTCGTGGCGCCCGTCTCCGGCAGCTCGCGCCTCGTGCGGGTCGGCGCGGAGTCGACGTGGCTGGGGTCGCGCACGCTCCGCGACCGCGTCGAGCTGGTGCACCACGCCGGCGGCACCATGCCCACCCTGCGCACCGCGCCCGGCGTCGTCACCCTCCACGACCTCCAGCCGATCACCCACCCCGAGCGCTTCGGGCTGGTGAAGCGCACCTACATCCGGATGGTCGCGCCCCGCTCGCTGCGCGCCGCCGCCCGGGTGGTGTGCCTCACCGAGTTCACCGCCGGCGACGCCGTCGCCCTCGCCGGGGTCGATCCCGCCCGGGTGAGCCTGGTGCCCTGCGGTGTCGACGACCCCGGTCCCGGCCCCGACCCGCTGGTCCAGGAGTCCGTGCTCGAGCGCCACGGGCTGCTCGGCCACCCGTTCGTGCTCTACCCGGCGATCACCTACGCCCACAAGAACCACGAGACCCTCGTCGCCGCCTTCGCCCGCATCGCCACGGCCCGGCCCGACCTGCGCCTCGTGCTCACCGGCAGCGAGGGCTCCTACGAACCCGTCGTCCGGGCCGCGGTGTCGGCCTACGGGCTGACCGGGCGGGTCGTGCGCACCGGGCGCATCCCCGAGCACGAGCTCGACGTGCTCTACCGGCAGGCGTCGCTCATGGCGTTCCCGAGCCGGTACGAGGGCTTCGGCCTCCCCGTGCTGGAGGCCATGGTGCGCGGGTGCCCGGTCGTGGCCAGCGACGTCGGCGGCCTGCCGTCGGTCGCGGGCGACGCCGCCGTGCTCGTCGATCCGCTCGACCCGGTGGTGTGGGCCGACACGATCGCGGATCTGCTCGACCACCCCGACCGGCGTACCGTGCTCTCCCGGCACGGCGTCGAGCGGGCCCGCCACTTCCGGTGGCCCGACGCGGCCGGCGCCCTCGCCGACGTCTACCGCGACGTCGCCCGGCGAGACCCCCGTCCGACCACCGAGGAGACCCGGTGAACCTCGTCGTGCTGTGCCCGCACTTCGCGCCCGACGTGGCGCCCACGGGTGAGGTCATGTCGCGCATCGCGATGGAGCTGGTCGAGCGGGGCCACCGGCTGCACGTCGTCACCGCCCTGCCCTGGTACCAGGGGCACTCGATCGAGCCGGGCTGGGACGGCCAGCTGGTGCGCCACGAGACCACCGAGTGGGGCCGCATCACCCGGGTGCACCCGTTCCCCACCGACAAGCGCAACATCCCCGCCCGAGCCGTGGCGTTCGGCGGCTTCACCGCCCTCGCCACCGCCGTCGGCGCCGTCACCAAGATGCGGCCCGACGCGGTGCTGGCCATGTCGCCGCCCCTCACCCTCGGACCGGCCGGGTGGGTCGTGGCGTCGGCCCGCCGGGTGCCGCTCGTGTTCAACATCCAGGACGTCTTCCCCGACGTCGCCGTCGAGCTCGGCCTGCTGCAGGGCCGTCGGGCCATCGCCGCCGCCAGCTGGCTCGAGCGCACCAGCTACCGCCTCTCCGACGCGGTCACCGTGCTCTCCGACGACCTGGCCGACAACGTCCGCACCAAGATCACCTCCGGCCTCGACGCGGAGCGGGCCGACCGCGAGGCCGCCAAGGTCCGGGTGATCCCGAACTTCGTCGACACCGACCGCATCCGGCCCGACGACCGCGAGAACTCCTACCGCTCCGACTTCGGCCTCTCCGGAAAGAAGGTCGTGATGTACGCCGGCAACGTGGGCTTCTCGCAGTCGCTCGACCTGGTGCTGCTCGCGGCCCGGTCGTTCGCCGTGTCACGGCCCGACGTCGTGTTCGTCATCAACGGGGGAGGGGCCGCCCGGCCCGACCTCGAGGTCGCCGCCGCCGACCTGCCCAACGTGCGCTTCGTCGACATGCAGCCCGCCGAGCGCATCCCCGAGGTGCTGGCTGCCGCCGACGTGCACGTGGTGCCGCTGCGGGCCGGGCTGGCCTGGTCGAGCGTGCCGTCGAAGCTCTACTCGATCCTGGCCGCCGGGCGCCCCCTCGTGGCCAGCGTCGACGAGGGCACCGAGGTCGCGCTCACCGTCGAGCGGGCCGGTGC